>NZ_JBHUJB010000061.1:0-122452 GCF_042683245.1 Rubritalea tangerina | reverse complement strand
GGGGCGCAATCTACATATTTCCCGATCCCGCGCAAGCTCTTTTCGATACTTTTTTACGCTTTTCTTCCACACCGCCACACAAACCACTGATAACTCAACAAATCCCCCCAAAATCTTTTTTCTAATTCTAAATCTAACTGCACCAATTTCGCCCCCTCACTTCGTGGAAATTAGAGCTTTTAACGCTAATGGAAGTTGCCCGTACCGCCATGAATAGTTCAACGCTTCAAGTTTTCTAGGTTTCACTCTTAGGCTTGCCAACAAGGCGGACGAAAATTCCCCCAGTGCAACTCTCAATACCCAGCGAGGCACCGGAAAGATTGCCGGCAACTTTATACGCTCGGATAGCATTCGAGTGAACTCGCAATTCTTCACCGGCTCAGGCGACACCATGTTGTAAACGCCACTCGCTTCACTTTGTACACTCAAGAAATACCAAGCTTCCACCAAGTCCTGAATATGAATCCATGGAAAATATTGGCTTCCATCCCCAAGCCTTCCTCCTAAGCCGACACGAAAAACCTGTGCCATTTTATTCCATGCGGGTGATCGAGCCCCTAAAACGACGCCAATCCTGGGAGTTACCCTACGAACCTCCTCCAATTCTGACTCGTAAACCGCAGCCTCCCAGGCCTCAACTAGCTCAGCTAAATATCCACGGCCACTCTCACTATCTTCATCTAACCACTCGTCGCCACGATCACCATATATCCCTACTGCCGACGCATTCATCCAAACTGATGGCCGCTGTTCGACACTCAGCTCTTCTAAATACCGACCAAGAGCTCTAGTCTGTTCAACCCTACTCTCATAGAAACTTTGCTTATTGGCCTCTGTCCATCGCTTGTCTATCCTATCTCCTGCTAGATTAATGACAACATCAAGACCTGCAAGAGAGGAAGCGTCAACCATACGCCATTCTTGACCAGCGATTGATCGGGGCTGTCTAGAATACCGTATGACCTCCCACCCTTGCTTTTCATAGTGCATTGCTAATGCCGAACCGACCAAGCCCGATGCACCGATAATTCCAACAACCTTTTTCATCTCCCCTAAAAGATTACATGCGTATTCATTGGGTCAATGGTCTAATTATAGATTTCATCTTTACTCAGATGTCTATCAGCGCTCTAAATAACGCGCATGAAGCGACTCTCCTCCACTATGGCAATAGCCTTGGCATGTGCAACTTGTTATGCCCAAGACCTTGAGAGTGGAGGTCTCGACTTACAACTCACCCCCACAATGCCAGAAAATGTCCGCATTACCTCGAGTAACAGTGCGGAGTACAATGGCGAAACCGGCTTAGTTCGCTATCTCGGTGGAGTCCAAGTCTATACAGACACCGGTCTACAAATCTTCGCTAACCAGGCCTTAGTTGATACCAAAAAGAAGCTCGTCCTGCTCAACGGCGATGTCAGCATCTATCAAAATGCTGTCCTCCACCGTGGCGATAAAGCCACTTACAATTACGGAACCGAAGAGCTCGACACCTCCGGTATGCGTACAAGCCTCGATCCGATTCTACTAGACTCAGACAATTTCAGCTCCAAAACCGTAAATGGCAAACGCGTCTTCATCGGTAAAAACGCAGGCCTCACCACTCACGATAGAGAAAAACCAAACTTCTGGATCAAAGCCAAAGAAATCGAAGTTTACCCCGAAGAGGAAGTCATCTTCAGAAACTTGAAACTCTACGCCGGTGAAACCCCAGTTTTTTGGCTCCCCTACCTTGCTCAGCCAATGGACTCCCAACTTGGCTACCATTTCACCCCTGGTGTCCGCTCCAACTGGGGTGCATTCTTGCTCAACCGCTACGGAATAATGCTCGGAGGTGACGAAAATCCAGACAGTGGTAGAAAAGAAAACCAATGGCTGCTCTCAGAATGGCAATTTGATATCCGTGCCAAAAGGGGGCTGGCAGCGGGTGTCGACTTTACGGACACGCGTCTTGACCACAATCCCAACTTAGGGTGGCTCCAGCTTTACTACGCTAACGATTCAGATCCGAGCATATCACGTACTGGTCTCACACGTACCCCAATTAGTAATGACCGCTATAAGGTCGAATATAAAGACCGCTACCAATGGCAAAACACTCCAGGCATCGACCATATCGTTGATGCTAACTTCACCTACCTGAGCGACCAATATTACCTAGAAGACTTTGAACCACGTAAGTATACCCTCAACCCTCAGCCTGATAACATTCTAGCTTACCAAAGACGTAGTGACACCATGCAACTCGGTGCATTCACACGCATTCAACTTAACGACTTCTATCAAGCCGATCAAAGACTCCCTGAACTCTACCTCGACCATGCCAAGCGCCCAGTGTTTGGCTCCAGCATATTGCATGAGGGTTCTAGCTCCGTCGGCTACTATCGCGAGGACACTGGAGACCTCAGTGAATACAGAATTAGAACAGAGGCTGAACTCACTGACACCACTCCTGAACGCCAAAGTGAACTCAGTCGTATCCTAGAGAAAAAGAATTTTGGAAGGCTCCACACCTATCAAGAACTATCCAGACCAATTGAAGTAACTGATGGCTTCACTGTCACACCTCGTGCTGGAGCCGGTTATTCCTATTATTGGGACCAAGGTGAAAACAATAACACGCATAGCAGCCCGCACGGATACTTAGGTCTCGATGCTGCTATGAAGTTTACCAAGCGTTTTGATTCTGTAAAAAGTGACCGCTGGGGGCTCGACGAACTACTCCACGTCATTCACCCTTATGCTAACATCTCAGTGCTAGCTACCAATGAGCTTGAAGACGACGGAACTAAAATTGATCGCCTCACACCAACTGAGCGGCCCCGCCCATTCGACGTCGCACGTTATTCTGCAATCGATGACTATCAAAATTGGAGCATCGTTCGCCTAGGCACTCGCAACCAATTGCTCACAAAACGCGACAACAAAAGCCACACTTGGCTCACTCTCGATAGCTATATCGACGCCTTTTTGAATGACCCAGAATTTAACCGAGACTTCTCTAACCTTTATAACGACTTGAGATGGAATCCAGTTCCATGGGGGAGCTTATCCGTCGATACTCAATTCCCTATCAATAGTGAAGGTTTCACAGAGCTCACCACTGGCTTACTGTTCTGGCCCCACGAGAATATTGAACTAGAGCTAGGCCATAGCTATCTCAATAACCACCCAATTATTGCCGACAGCAACCTCGTGCATGGTCGCTTGTTCTTCAGGGTAAACCAAAAGTGGAGCCTCGGCACCTACCACCAATGGCAGCTCGATGATAACACTCTCGAACGTCAGGAATATTCATTCTACAGAAATTTTCAAAGCTGGACCGCTGGTCTCGGCTTCTTCCAACGTGATAACCGAATCAAGAAAGAATATGGGGCTCTACTCAACATTTCCCTCAATGCCCTGCCCAGCTTAAATCTCCCCTTCAGTATCGAAGCTCAATAATTACCATTTACAGCACTCTAAAATATGCAACCTAACGACCTTATCAATTCTCTCAACTGGCGCTACGCGACTAAAGAATTTCAAGCTGATAAAAAAATCCCGCAGGACATCTGGCAAGTTATCGAAGAAAGCCTAGTTCTCACCCCTTCTTCATTCGGTCTCCAACCATGGAAGTTTGTCATCGTCACTGACCAAGCTCTGAAAGAGCAACTTTTGCCCCACTCATGGAATCAAAAACAAGTGGTCGATTGCTCGCACCTCGTCGTACTCACAGCAAAATCTCCAATTGGAGATGTAGACCTAGACGCCTTCATTGATAGAACCCACAGCTTGAGAGGCGGAGATAAAGAAAGCCTTAAATTCTATCGAGATATGATGGGTGGCTTCGTTTCTAAAATGGATGACCAACAGCTCCTCACTTGGGCAAAAGATCAAGTCTACATCGCCCTCGGCCAACTCATGGCATCTGCTGCAGCACTGAAAATCGACGCCTGCCCCATGGAAGGCATCAACCCTGCTGAGTATGATAAAATCCTCGGGTTAGAAGGTACCGGCTACCATACAACCGTTGCCTGTCCCATGGGGTATCGCTCCGAAAACGATAAGTACGCATCTCTCCAAAAAGTCCGCTACCCAATTGAAACTGTCATCGAGCACCGTGCTTGATAGCCCTATGCTATCTCTATAGGTTGGGCATGTGACATCCTATAGCGCTTTGGTGTTTGCCCAACATGCCTCAAAAAAAAACGCGCCATATGCTCAACCGAGGAAAACCTCATCTGCCAAGCTACTTCTTGCAGAGTAAGATCTGAATTGAGTAATTCAGCTTTTAGGCACTCTATCCTTCTCACATTTATTTCATGCCTGATAGAGTGTCCTACAACTTCACGAAAACGCTTCCTCAAAAAACTATATGATACCGAAAACTTATCACCTAACTGGCTGATTTGTATATTCTCTCCTGAGCTATGCGTGCGGATGTATACTAGCACACTCTCAATCAATGGGTCTGACACCTGAAACACCTTGCTAGATTCTCTCAGCTCAATCCCACTAGAACGACTCTGCACCTTTTGCTCAGCCTCTCCCTCTTCTAATAGTTGGTGAAGAACCCGTGCAGCATGGTACCCCACGGACTTCGCTGGATAGCGCACACTTGTTAGTGGTGGCCAAGCCATCTGGCAATGCAGCAAAGCATCACCTACCCCAACTACAGCTAAATCCTCAGGCACCTTTATTCCTAAACTGCTTGCACAGCGAACAATAGCCAAAGCGGTGATATCATCGCGAGCCATCACTGCCACGGGTTTCTGAATTCGTTCAATGGGCCTCCTTAACGCTAGTTGAATAAGCTTTGCTCTGTTAGAAGAGCTTAACGCTTCCCCACCGATATTGATTTCCTGAGTTTCAAACCCAGCTGCTAACAAGGTTGCCTTGAATCCAGCATGCCGCTCACACGAATACACTCTCTCGCGACTTCCCACATAACAAAAGTTCTCGAAACCAAAACTCAGTAGATGTTCCGCCGCTAGCTTACCCATGTGAAAGTTATCGGGCAACGATGAATGAACATCTAAATGGCTCGCTTCTGAGCTAATATTGACCACCTTCACCCCCTTTGCCTCCCAAGCAGCTAATTCTTCGGGTGTTGGCCGAAAAACGATCACCCCCTCACCGCTCCATGCTTCATCAATCTTGATAACCTCAAGCTCTTGAGCTGCAGCAAAATCTCCCATCATGCGCCAGTGTAATCCACGCTCGCGCACGTACTGCCACACCCCCTGAATCACTGGGTACATCTGAGTTGCCCAGTCAGGCAAACGAAAGCCCACTCTCGTGTATGAATTCTGCACATGCACTTTCCCTTCCATCTCTCAGACCTAACTAAAAGTGTCATTTATGACACACAAAAAATCAATAGTGCCATGATTTTTCAAAAAATGCCCAGCTATAACTCCCTCCCCCCTTGAAGAACACATAAAAACCAACAAAATGAAAACCAAGAAACTACGCCCTACACAATGGGTCGCAGCAATCTACCTTAGCACGAGTTGTTACGGTTTAGTCGCAGGTGAGTTTGGCAACAAGCACACCCTTGTCATCGGAATTGACGGAGTTCGACCTGATTCCTTAATCGCAGCTAACACACCTAACATCGATTCGATCATCAACGGTGCGGCCGTCACTTATAACGCTATCTCCGGAGGTGTTTTAGGAACTCCATCCCAACAGCCAACATTTAGCGGACCAGGATGGAGCTCTATCCTAACAGGAGTTTGGGCCGACAAACATGGAGTCACTAGCAACTCCTTCGATGGAAGAAACTACACCAATTACCCCCACTTCTTCTCTCGCATCCATCAATCCAACCCGAACGCTAACCTTGTTTCCATTGTTGTGTGGAATCAAATCAATGACTTCATCGAGGCTGATTCAAACAATGCTGCAAGCTTTAAGCTGAATACATCAGATGACGTTGCGCTTACTTCCGCAGCCGTCAATCAATTAGCAAATTCAAATCCAGATGTACTCTTTGTACATTTTGATGAAGTCGATCACGCTGGTCACGCATACGGCTACAGCACCCAAGTAGCCAACTACATCAGCGCAATCGAAGGAGTCGATACTCAAATAGGCACCCTATTGAACACTCTACAAAATAGAAGCAATGCAGCTAATGAAGATTGGCAAATCATTATTACCACCGACCATGGTGGCATTGGCTTCGGACATGGTGGTCAAACCGTAGACGAACGCACAATCTTCATAGTCAATAAAGCTAGTGGCGCTGTGAGCGCAGAACTGGGCTCTGGCTACGCACACACGATTGTCCCCGCAACAGTCTATGACCACCTCGGGCTCACTATCGACCCGGCCTGGGGATGGGAAGATGACAAAGGATTCGGATACGGCCCCATCTACCCTAGCGACCTGAGCAGCACTTTCGACTCGACCACTAATGAAGTCAACTTGAGCTGGAAACCACAAATAGCCTCTAACATTACAGCCTATGAGCTGCGAAGAGATGGCTCACTCATCGCGACACTAAGTAGTTCTGACCAACACTATACAGACACATTGGCGCTCCCTCCAACACCTCAGGAAATCACAGTCAACTACTCACTGACCGCGATTGGCGGGAGTGATAGCGCTGATGCTCCCGTACTGCAGTCCTCACTCGTCCTTTACACTGGTGAACTTTCTGACGCATTGATTGCATACTATCCATTTGACGGCAACTTCACTGACCAATCTGGTAAGGGCAATCACGCAAATGTAGGAACTGGGAGCCCCACATTCATCGGTGGAATACACGGAACTGCAGCCTCTCTAGACGGTGTAGATGATTCGATAAGCTTGGGCAGTCCAGCTGATCTGGCTTTTGGGCCCAATGACCACTTCTCTCTGAGCTTCTGGTACAGAACCAGCGCCGACCAAGAGTCAGACCCAGTCATTATAAGCAACAAAGACTGGGCATCAGGAAATAACATTGGCTGGCAAATAGAAGCAGCTGCAGACAATGGGGATGACTTTGGTCTACAAATCGGTGATGGCTCTAATAGAGCTGATTCGCCTGCTAGCGATCTCGATTTCAACACCTGGTATCACGTTTCTGCTGTATTTGAGAGAGGTTCTTTCATGAGCCTCTATGTCAACGGAACACTTGTCTCAAACACAGATATTAGTTCAGTCACTGGCAGCCTGATCAATGCGCTCTCAACCAATATCGGTCAAGATGGCACAGGAACCTACAGCGACTTCACCCTCATGGATATCGATGACCTAGCTATTTGGAGAAGAGCTCTTGTCCCTTCAGAGATTCAGCTCATTTACCAAGAGTCTCAACTGGGAGCCTCACTTGGAGACCTAACACAATCAAATGTCGACTTGGCATCCGACCGCCAACTCTTCTTACCCTTAGATGGCGACACGACTGACTTATCCTCCGCCAGCAATGATGGCACTCTCGCTGGAAGTCCACAATATGTTACCCACAATAACGGTCAGGCTCTTGAATTCCAGGACACAGCCTCTCCCCACCAATTCATAAACCTAGGATCACCTAGTTCACTGGACTTTGGCTCTGATACAGACTTTTCAGTCGCCGTGTGGGTGAACAACTCGGGTGGCTTTAGTGATAATCGAGCCTCCGGAGGCTCAGCAGATGACCCCAGCATTATATCTAACAAAGATTGGAATAGTGGTGTGAACAAAGGCTGGATTATCGCTGCTGGCGCCAATGGCAGGTGGCAATGGAACATTGGAGATGGATCTAGCAGGGTTGACTACGATGGCCCAGCTGGAGAAATCAACGACGGTAACTGGCACTTGCTAGTTGTCACACACGACCGCGACGGCAACGCCACGCTATATTATGATGGAGCCCAAGTCGCTATCAGAGACATCTCCTCAATCGGTGATATTAACTCAGGTCTTGCCACTGCGATTGCTACTGACGGCACCTTAGGTACCAATTGGCCCAATTGGTTCACAGGTAAAATCGACAACCCCATGATTTGGAACCGAGTGATCAGCGCTAACGAGGTCACTGCATTATTCAACGGTGAGACTGGCAATAGCAACCAGCCTGATCCTATCGTGCTTTTCAACGACTCCTTCGAAAGTGGCGACCTCGCCTCTAACGGATGGACTAGCGCAAACGGAAATGCTGCTACACAACCTGGTTCAGCCCTCAATGGGAATGGGGGAGCCGAGCTGAAAAATGCAACATGGATCGAGATAAGCCAAGACACCACAGGCTACTCCAATATTCACGCGAAGTACGCCCGTAAAACTGAAGCTTACGATAGTGGGGAAAACCTTATTGTCGAATGGTTTGACGGATCAACCTGGACAAATATCGAAACAACTCAAGAAACAACGTGGCTTAGTATTGACGCAACCTTGGGTGCCGGAGCTGATAACAATCCCAACTTCAAACTTCGCTTCACCACTACAGCTAATAACAAAAAAGAGAAAGCGCACATCGATGAAGTCATCATTGAAGCGATTCCTCTCCCCTAGTTCCTAACATGTAAGAAAACTACACATAGAGCAGTCGAACAAGTTCGGCTGCTCTATCTTTTCTCCACTTGCTCCGCACCACTAATTTTTTCCACTAGGCGGGAAAACTCATCAAATTGGCTATCCTTCAAAAGATTACGCGTAAATAAACCTACAAGCAAAGGGCCACGTGCAGTCTGTACCCTGATAAACTGCATGTAACTATTAGCTGTTACACGAATCCTGATATTGGGCACCTGTGCTGCTGCAGACAGATTCCGCTCAGTAGCTGCTGAAATGGCCAGCTGAGTCCACTCTGGGTTCGGCATAGCAGCGTGCAGAACATCTCCATCTCTATCAACCACACAAAGGCCCCGACATTTCGCGTTGTTATAAAGCCACTCACCCAACTCTGGAAGTAAAGCATGCCTCACTTCCTCCTTAGTTTGCGCTAAGATTCCAGCCTTCTTGGCCAAGGCACTCGCTTGCGCTAGCACTTTCCCAGCAGTACTTCGCGCCACTGATGAGGCCTCTACTTTATCCTCCCTTTTCGAGCTCTCAGATACCGGCTCCATCAGCGCCTTTGCCAGTCTATTGAGCTCTTCGACATCGAGCCATGGGTTGATTGAATCCATACCTTACAAAAATTTATTTTTCAGAATAGCCACCTTACCGACTGAGTCCAAGCTTTGATTCTATCTCCATGCGCAATGAGTTAAAGGTATCTAAGAGAGACGTAGCCCCTTGTAGTACTCCCACTGGCACCCCCTTGCCACTCGCTTTGAGAAATAAGTCGTCTCTAGCGACCTCAGCTTCCATCACCATAGCACTAGGCAATAACTGCCTCATGCCATTTGCTGCTTCTGCGCTCTCGACTAAATCACGCTGCACCATGGTGAGTAACACACCTAAAATCTGAAGCTTCTCGTTCTGACTGCGCAACTCAGTAAGCCCCTGAAGCATTTTGGGGATGGAGCGAATCCCCAGAGGTTCCGCTTGTTGAGGAACCAGAACTGCATCGGCACAAACCAACACATCCCGAGTGATCCCAAAAAGTCCTGCAGCACTATCCATGATACAAATGTCATAGCCCTTGATCTCAGCCTCTCCTAAAAAAGCATCCACTCTCTTCGCTACACTCTCACTGTAACCACCACCTAACTCGTACCCCTCCCCCTGGCCTGCAGGAACCATCGATAAGGTCTCCATCCGAGTCGGAACAATCAATGAATCGAAACTGCGGCCTTCATCCCCTAAATAGTCGAAGAATCCTAACAACTTACGGGACTGTCGAGTCAATGACAGGCCGACAGATCCTTGGGGGTCAGAGTCCACAAGAAGCACATTCCACCCTGCCCGCGCAAATGCATAGGCTAAGTTGATAGAAACGGTAGTCTTACCGACGCCTCCTTTTTGGCTAGAAACTACAATGCTTGTCATTATTTCACTGAATCAAATCTCCAATGCGTACTCATCCGCCGCATTCTCTAATTGCGAAGCTAAACAGACGTCCCAGTGAGCGAAAGATTTTTTTCACCCATTTGCTGGCTCAATGCACTTTACTCAAAACCAATCTAATACTGCCGAGAGAATTTAGAAAAATCTGCCTTTCTCTTCTCCACAAATGCACTGCGGCCCTCAGCAGCTTCTTCCGTACCATAAGCAAGGCGTGTGGCCTCCCCAGCAAAAACCTGCTGCCCAACTAACCCATCATCAGTAAGGTTGAATGCGTACTTCAACATCTTTTGAGCCGTAGGTGACTTATCATTGATGATACAAGCCCATTCCAAGGCTTTCTTCTCAAGTTCTGCGTGGGGCACCACCTTGTTGACCATTCCCATCTCGTAGGCGTCCTGAGCCGTATACCTTAAGCCCAAAAAGAAAATCTCTCTTGCTCGTTTTTGCCCCACTTGCTTCGCCAAATAAGCCGAACCATACCCCGCATCAAAACTCGCGACATCAGCATCTTTTTGCTGAAAAACCGCATGTTCCTCAGACGCCAGAGTTAGATCGCACACAACATGCAGAGAATGCCCCCCACCAACGGCATACCCAGGAACGACCGCAATCACCACCTTCGGCATAAAACGAATCAATCTTTGCACCTCCAATATATGGAGCCGTCCCATGTTCGCACCAGTGGCATCTTCAGTCCCCTCATATTTATACCCATCTTTACCTCTCACCCGTTGATCACCACCCGAACAAAACGCCCAGCCACCATCTTTTGGACTTGGCCCGTTGCCTGTGAGCAATACCACACCAATGGAAGGGTTCACACGAGCATGCTCCAGTGCCGTATGCAGCTCATCAACAGTCTGAGGCCGAAATGCGTTACGACACTCAGGACGATTGAATGCAATCCGTACCGTCCCCCCGACATTAGCCTCATGGTAAGTAATGTCTTCAAACTCAAACCCCTCAACCTGCTTCCAATCTTCCTGATGAAATATTTCCGAAACCATACCGACTGATAGACCAGCACAATCGCGGGCACCAGAGCAAACTCCATTCATTCCAGAGATTCGGCTACCTCACGTGCCGCTAAGAGAAAATCCGGATACGTCGGGTGCCAGCCCATCCCGCACAGCTTCTTGTTTGAAACCGCCTTGTTTGACCAACCACGCTTACTATGCAAGTTGCGTGGCGCGCTAGCAGGGACAGCTCCTCCAAAAATTCCAGTAAGTCCCAGATAGGTGTCACGCTGCGACCGAGGCTCCGAATCACACACATTATAAATCCCCCCCTTGATTTCATCTCCAAGAGAACAAAGAAATAGCGTTGCTGTCGCTGCATCATGATGATGCGTATGGTTCAAAATCCTCTCGCCACTCTCCTCCATCCGCGCCTCACCAGCTAGAAATCTCCTCAATAAATACGAACGCCCATTCCCGTAAACTCCCGCTAGGCGCATGACCGTCCCCTTAGACGAAAGAATCACTTTCTCAGCCGCCAACAAACATAGCGCAGTCTCACGGCTCTTCTCGGTCTCTGCAGATTCATCCACCAGACTCCCATCTATCTGCGGATAGACTGATGTACTTGACGTGAATAATATATGAGCCCTGGGGAATAAACGGCATAAATGTTCTGCCCCCTCTTGGTAAACCTTACTATAGGCCTCCAAACCTCCCCCTCCCGCACTCGCACAATGAAGAACATGGCTCGGTACGATACCGCTGTCAGCAACCGCTTGAGACAATGAGTCAAAATCACTGATGTCTGCTCGAATAGTATTCCCCTCACTCCTGCCTAAGGTACTGACCTCCCACCCAGCTTCACGAAAAAGCATTGCTACTGCCTGCCCCACAAACCCGTATCCCACAATCAATAAATGCCCCATCACTTTATACCTAACATATCACTTTCTTCTTCTAAACTCAGTGCTGAGTCATCCTCAGCCTCTGCTGGCACTTCTGCTTTTTCGGCTGCACTGTAGTAGTCCACGAGTCCGCGAGTCACTGCTTGCACATATTCTCTATAGATAGAAAAACGCAACTTACCATTAATGAAACGTAAACCTTCATAGTCGCCTACCTGCATCCTCTCAAATGAATCTTTACCATTCATAAGATACGGCTCGTAGTATAAAACCGGACAATCAAAGAGACGATTCGCTATCAAATTCCTCCCCCAAAGATAAGGATTGCCCGCCACATTGACCGCGCGACTCGAATTCGGTGCGTATTGATAGGCCGCTAAGCCAGTCGCCTCCGCTAAACTTTTAGCAGCTGCCGCAGCAAGTTTAGCCTCCTCCTCATGATTCCCTTGAACAACCTTTAAGAGACATTTGAAACGTTCATCATCATGCGCCATCTCAGATTTCGTGTAGGCGCCATTCAAAATCATATGAAAATGCTCATTCTCTATCAAAATGGGGTTCAAAGGGTCTGGCTGAGGATCTGCATTGAAATGCAAACAAAGAACAATATCCGGCCGAATCTGCTCATTAATAATACGAGCACGCTCGCGAATTTCTCCATTCCGATAAAAAAGCTTTTGTGCTTCACGCTTCACCGATGCCTCCGTCACTGCCGATTTAAAAACCTGTAACTTAGACTTTGCATACGCATAGTAGTCCTCGGGACGGAATGGATTCACCGGCTGATTACTAGAACGTACGAGTGTCACTTGGGCACCTAACATCTCTAGCTGATCAACTAATTGCTCAGCCACTATCAATGTCATATTCCCTTCCTGTATGGGTGGAGTGGCTTCATTGAGCACAAAGCGTCGCTGCTCAACACTTGCAAAATCACCACCAATATGCCCTGGGTCTATGGCAATCCTCACTCCTAACAATGGCTTAGTCCCCTCTGGGATCTCTATCTCTTTCTTAGCGCGCCAATAGCGTTTAGCCTTCGCTTCGACCACCTCATTCATGAATGACAGCTTGTATTCCTTCGTCTCATCCTCAGCCGACATTCTCACCATCACATGGTCGTCCTCTACTTTAAACCATTCTTTCCAATAGTCGCCGACTGAGTACACATCGGTCATCAATCTAACAAAATCGCTCTTCGTTACCGTGTACTGATAGTTATCTAACACACTCCAGTCTGGAATCGTCCCCAATGATGAAAGATGCTTAGAGAATGCAGCCGGAATAGCATGGTTTTGGTCTTCAGAGTTCTCAACAACAAGCGTCTCAGACGCAACAACTGTCTGCTCTTCCCCCCCCCCCTTCTCTTGCCCTCCTAGCTCTGGCATGCGAGGGGGCTTTGTCTGGGATATGACAGCTTGAACGATGAACGCGCCAAGCAATGCTAGAACGACGAGTGCTACTTCTAAAGCTAGATTTTTACGTGGCATAGTGGATCTTCAGGCTGGTAAGTATCGCAGAGCTGTGGTTTCGTTATCAGGCTCGTGTGCAATGATAACGTGCTCTACGAGTGAAACGAAGACCAAGTTACGCAATGCGCATTCTTTTTTTAGGAGATATCGTCGGGGAACCCGGCCGAAAAGCTGTCATTAAATACCTCCCAGCCATCCAGTCTGACCATGACATCGATTTCACCATTCTCAATGGTGAAAACTCTGCGGGTGGACGCGGCATCACCCCTGTCATAGCCAATGACCTGTTCCGTGCTGGTGCTGACGTCATCACCACTGGTGACCACGTCTGGGACCAACGTGAAGTCGCCGACCACCTTGAAAAAGAACCCCGCATACTACGCCCCATCAACTACCCGAGCGGAGTCCCTGGGGCAGGACTCTTTATCACAGATACCCCCAAAGGCAAAATCGCCGTTTTTAACGCACAAGGTAGAACCTTCATGGGACAAGCCCTAGAAAACCCCTTCCTCATTATGGAAGAACAAGTCAGTCTCATCCATGACCAAGGAATCAAGATGGTTTTCCTCGACTTCCATGCCGAAACAACTAGCGAAAAAATCGCCATGGGATACCATCTCGATGGTAAAGTCTCAGCCGTCGTGGGTACGCATACTCACGTACAAACCGCCGACGAAAGAATTCTCCCTAATGGTACAGCCCACCTCACAGATGCTGGAATGTGCGGCCCAGAGACGTCCATACTAGGAAGAAATGTTGAGAGTATCGTCTATCGATTTAAATCATCTCTACCAACTCGCTTTCCCGTCGCCAAAGGCCCAGTCCGCCTCTGTGGAGCCATTATTGACGTAGACCCAGAATCCGGAAAAGCACGTACCATCACGCGTTACAATAGACTGCTAGAACCCAGCGAGATGTAACCTCTACTGAGTATCCCGTCTCAAGGACCCTCGAGAATTTTGTTTCTGAAGCTCTTTTTGCTTCTTCATTTGCTCCTGACGCGCTTCTGAACTGGCTGCCTCAGCAACATTCGTATTATAACGACCAGTATAGTTAGTCTTCTCTTTATAGAAATCTGTTAGCCCCTCAGTTAGAGCCAACGGACTCAAACTTGTCGCCCCCACTTTTGGCACAACGATAAGCGCACTAGCTGCCAAGCCTCCCAACATCAGAAATAAATAAACAAATGCAGCCGCACCTAACTTCTTACGTCTACTATAATTCCTTGGCGCAAATAAACAGACCAAGAATACCCACAAGTTATAGATTGGTACAAAGACACCTAAGCCATGCGCTTTAGAATACCCTGCGTGTTGCATGCGACTTGCTGCCATCTGCCACATCGCAATCATTAACAATATACTCGGTACCAACTGAAGCAACACACTCGTCCTGTACCTTGCAGGATCCAGATATTGTTGTACTTGCAACTCTGTTAGTACAACAATCCCGATCATCATGGGCACTAGCCACCCCACATAAAAGAAAAGGTTAAATAATGCACGCGATACCCCTCTACAGGAAATATCCTCGTCCATATCTTTGACTGCAGTTTCCTCGCGTACCCGAGCATCAGCTTGCGAGGCCGCGCTACGTATCTTCTTAATATCCGCAGCGAACGCCTTAGACTCAGCAAGATTAACCCACTGGGTCATGCCTTGCTTCCAGACTTGAGTGGAATCAATAAAAACTTCTTGCTTCGCGATTTTGTCGCAGAACTCGTCCTTCGTTACAGGTCCTCTGCGGTGCCCCAGGGTCAAATAAAACCATTCCTTTTCAGCTGTCGCTCCCATATCTCAATCGATTTAGACTATCTTACGCCTACAGTATTGGGGAATTCTCAGAAAAAAGTAAGAAAAATCGCTCATAAATCAACCTCAAAGACAGATCCTTAATGCAGCACACACAGCGAGTTGATGCGCTTCCACCCGCAGAGGCAACTCAAGCGAACTTGGAGTTTCAAAGGTGAAAGAAAGTGGACACCCCTCTGCCGCAAGATAGATGGCCTCTGGCCAATTCTTGGGTTCATCTGGTTCTGCCCCGTGATAGATCCATCCAGCCTCTCTAACCTCATGACCATCAATAACGCGACAAGGCTCCATTGGCATGACTGAAGAAACAGCTTCTACCATCCGCTGGTACCTCTGAGGCCTGTCCTCAACTTGATTAATTTCATAAAAATAAAATCCGGTACTCTCCCAGTCTTCATGAAGAGAGATCGCAAAATCAATTTTCTTGCCTTCTAACCACGCTTTGTGAGCCGTGACTTCTCGAGAGGCACACTTTAAATAGTCACGGTTCAAATCTATTCCCTGATAATTCTCGCGTGTCCCCGCAGCTAAACCCGTCGGATTTAGCACAGGACAAATAAACCATGAACAAGTGGACTCAATCGCGCGCTTCTCTATCAATTCCAGCAAAGCCAGAGGCGCTGCTGGCTCGTCACCATGCATACCTGCTGACAAGTAAACAGTGCGCTCACTCTGCTCAGATAAAATCATATACGCATAGATGGGATACCCCTCGACCTCACAAAGCAGGCTCCTTTCCGCCCCCAGTGCCATCAGGCCCATGTCACATGCTTCTATCAATGCCTCAACATCCATGCCGCTGACTATCTCACAGCCAATGCTCCAAGCAACCTTGGAATCAACAAATCCACCAGCTCATTATCTCACAAAATCTAAGTGTATTGCTATTGACTCACATCCGATCACATGAAGCCTATGGCCATGGCTCCAACACTCGATAAATCACTCACTCTACCATTTGAATTGTGGTTCGAAGACTTCGCTCCCGACTACCCCACTATCCGAGTGAGCAACGAGTTTGCCTCTGCCACCATCGCTCTGCATGGCGCCCAAGTGATTGACTACATACCCAAGGGCCATGAACCAGTTATCTTTACCAGCAAAGAAGCTGTCTTCAGAGAAGGAAAAGCCATCCGCGGTGGAGTTCCCGTATGCTGGCCATGGTTCGGCGCTCACCCAGAGGATGCCAGCCAACCAGCCCACGGCTTCGCTCGTAACCGATTCTGGCAACTCACATCTACCCGATCATCAGACACTGGCACCGAACTCACTCTCACCCTCGACACCGAATCGATTGATGCTTTGCCGTCAAAAGTAGCACTAACACTCACAATTTCAGTAGGAGCTGAATTGACCCTTGAACTCACCACTACTAACCTTGGCCAGAACGCCATCGAAATAGGTGGAGCCCTCCACACCTATCTCACCGTAGGTGACATTGCACAAGCATCTATCCAAGGGCTCGAGTCTCACGAATATCTCGATACAGTCGCCTCAATGCGAGAAACCCAAAACTCAGAGATTACCTTTGCTGCAGAGACTGACGCTATCTATCTCAATGCCACTCAGCCTGTCACCCTCCACGACCCCGTCCTCAAGCGTAGCATTCAGGTCGCCAAAAAAGGTAGCCGCACGACTGTCGTCTGGAACCCATGGATAGATAAAGCAACAGCTCTTTCGGATCTACTAGACGACGAATACCATGAATTTGTCTGCATCGAAGCCGCAAATGCACTAGACGACACACACTCTATTGGCCAAGACGAAAGCCACACTCTCGCAACGACCATAACCGCGACTTCCTACGCATAAGCAATGCTAGCAACTGATCATCCCGAGGCCTTTCAACAGGCACTTATCACTTGGTTCCAAAAAACAGCTAAAGACTACCCTTGGCGCCAAACCTCTGATCCATGGTTGATCCTTGTCTCAGAGATTATGCTCCAACAAACGCAGGTGAAAACAGTCCTCGATAAAGGCTTTTATACCAATTTCACCACAAAATATCCCACCCCCCAATCTCTCGCAATCGCTCCTGAAGAAGAAATCCTTAGCGCGTGGGAAGGCTTAGGCTACTACCGCCGAGTCCGTAACCTCCAAAAAGCCGCCCAAGCCATCTGCGAAATCCACAGTGGATCATTTCCGACAAGTCACGCAGATATCCTTCAACTCCCTGGCATTGGCCAGTACACAGCTGGCGCTGTCGCTTCCTTCGCCTACAATGACTCACAAGCACTGGTTGATGCCAATGTCGCCCGCATCTTCGCCCGTATCTTTGATTACCACCAGAAAGTTGATAGTTCAAAAGGCAGCAAACAGCTATGGCATTGGGCCTCGGAACTCGTCTCCCCATCAAACCCCAGAGCATACAACTCAGCCTTGATGGAGTTGGGGCAGCAAATTTGTACCAACAAGTCGCCACAATGTACCAAGTGCCCCATCCAACAATGGTGCACTACCAATACCCCCGAGCAACTTCCAAAAAAGAAAGAGAGAAAAAAGACCGTTCAGATTGAAGAACATTGCCTCCTCGCTGTCCATGCCAATGAAATCCTACTACACCAAGCTGATAGCTCCGCTAGAAGGTCCGGAATGTGGAAACTCCCTGAAAGACCATTGCACTTGTTAGAAAACCTCCCTCTTCTCTCCAAGTCCACATACGCAATCACCCACCACAAGGTAACCCTCTACATATACCAAGCCTCTCAAGTGCCATCTCCTCAAAAAAATGAAGCGTGGCACGATATTCAGCAACTAGAGGCTCTCCCTATACCGAGCCCATTTCGCAAGGTCCTAAACACTCTACTTGAGGACCTATTTTGTTAGCGGTAAGCCCTAGCTTATCTTAAGCTTATTCAAGCGCTTCTGCGCACTTTGAGCATCAAAATGCTCAGGATCATAACTGTCATCCATCCAGTCTAAATCCCCGTCGACACACGCTTGGTAGCCATGAGCCCCACCTGCATCCTCTGGAGGACAATTGCGCTCCCCCCCTATCAGCTCAGGGCATAAGGAATCATTCTCCACCTTCTTCGCAAAAGCGATCTCGTGGATCCAATCCTCTCTGAAATCATAGCGATAGAGCATGCGAATAGGAAAACGCCTACGTCCAAATAGTTCTCTAAGAGTCGTCACATTCTCATCTCTAAAATCATCCCCCTGAACGATGTCTTCATCCACTGAGGCAATCACACTGGTAAGTCTCTTACCCTTACCGTGACGAAACTCATGAAGATGCTTATCTTCCCACCCCATCGCAGCTTGAATCACTTCATGTAATTGAAAAAAAGTAGCTGTGGATGGTATCGAAACCTCTCGCCAAATCGTAGGCTCGATCTGATATAACATAACCTTGAATGTGTAATGCTCGGGAGTGACTTGCTTCGCCATACCCGGATCTAAACCACAAGTCACACAAGCAAGCAAGTCTGGCCTCGTCCAAAAAGCTCAAGAATTTTGCAACTAACTTCCACCCTCCCTGTTTCATAACCCAGATACCAAAAACACAAGAAACATGAAAAGAACCATCGTTAACCTCCTCGCACTCAGCCTCATTGTCACCTCGGCCTCCGCACAAATCCGTGCCAAAGTCGGACCAAAACATAAAAACAACCACCGTGCCAAAGCACTCATTGGCGACCCAGCAGAGTTTGGAGCCCTCACTGATAAATTCCGTGAACACCAGCGTCTCACATCTGGCGGCGGTGCCTACTACGAAAAAAGCGAGGCCAAATTGCGTGCCGAACATGCCCAGCTCTACAGAACGATCCAATTCGCGGTCACCGAAGACCGTATTAGCGAAGAAGACGCACGCGACGCCATCGCATCCCTCCTCACAATCGGCCAAAAACACCTTGCCGGTGGCGACGCTTCTGAAGCCCAAGCAACCTCTAAAGAACTGAGCGAACTGAAGCAATCCATCAGATCTAAAATGACTGATAAAGCCCCAGCTGGCACAATCACCCCCAAAGTGAACCGACTCCAATTCCACATGGAAGAAGTCATTCGCTTCGGAGAAGATACCGACCGACTCAGCTCAGGCGATATCAACTCACTACGCCGTCAGCTCGATTCTCTCGAATCTAAAGAAGACAAAGCTAAAGCAGACGGCACTCTCTCCGACCGTGACCATGTAAAACTCATCGAAGAAAGTCGCGAAATCTGGAGAAACGCCCTCAAAAAATTTAGCTAATCATACTCTTTCTCATATCCTAACACCTCAATGCGCCACGCGCATTGAGGTTTTTTTCTGTTTATTTCCACATCACCTGTTAGTAAATCTGTTAGAATCCACCGCACCCTCCTCCACCGAGAGCAAGAATATTCAAAAAAATCCCATAACCCGCAACACACTCTAAACCTTATAAAATCAAAGATTTGCCCACTTTCCATCTCTACCCCAGAGAAGCGAGGCAAATTTATTCAGTTTACAGCAAAGGTTTTTTCAGTCTATCACTACATCAACCCCTTAGTTTCCCCTACAAAAATATCTCCCCCTTACAAAAAGAAAGAGATAACATGAAAGTAAGGACATTACTCCACGTCGTGGCTGCTTCGTCAGCTCTCAGCTCAACACAAGCTGCTGAATCAAACTCAGGTACCGTCACAAAAACTGAAAAAGTCGCAGAAGTGACAAGAGGTGACCTCCAAGTTGAAAAACTTGTACGAAAAAACTCTAAGCCAATGATCAGCTGGGATCTCACCGTAAAAGAGACTCTCAAAGAAATCATCACATTTGGCGAAGATGGTAAACTCACTCCTAAAATTGACCTCCAAGCCACCGTCACCGTGCTCGGCACCGGGGTAACAAGTGGCTCAGGTAGTAGCTACACTTCCTACACCACTGCAGGAAAACTCAAGTTTGGCGACAACTCTTGGGTCACCGTTCACAACGGCAACGAAGATGCAGTCACCCCAGGCAAAGTAGTCTACCAAACTGTGGCAAAACAAGGTGAACCAATCCGCTTCCAAGCCGCATATTACTATAACGGTTGGAAAGACTTCAGACATGAAAGCTCAGATGAAGTCCTCACCCTAACTGATGGAGACACCATCCCATCTAACAAACCAGAAAACGAAGCCGTTGCCTCAGCTGAGGACTACCTCAAACCTCACCTCGATGCCAATGGTAAAATCAGCATCGGTGACTATGACGTTATCTATGTCGCTGAGCTTACACATACTGACAAAAACGCTGGAGGTTACGACCTACAGGACCTCATCATCTTAGTTTCGTTCTCTAACGTTACTAGCGAATAAGACCTAACAAAACCAACTTTCGTTATGGTTAAGAATTTGTCATTCTTATCGCTCCTATCGTGCACCTTGCTCAGCTCCGAACTTCCAGCAACTACCCATGAGGAACTTCTCGCACTCCAAAAAAATAGTGCCACCAAGCAACCCGTACACGATAAAAAGAAACCAAAGTACGAGAAGGTTAACTTGCCTAGTCTGCTTGAGCGATCTGACATACTCAGTAATGGCAACATTTGGACGCTAGTCCCAAAAAATGCCATCCTCTATGTACCCCAACGACTACAGTCGAAGGTCGTCTCAGCGCCAAATGGAAAATTTGTGAATTGGCAAACCTTCCTCACAAAAAACCCTGCATGGCTTAGCACACACCCAGTGAGCCTGAAAAACTCATCAGGCAGTGACAAAATCGATTTCGAAACCTTCGAACCAGTTAAACAACGAGGCAAAATTATTGTAGCGGTACACAACAAAGGTCCGATAAGCGTCACTCCTGGGACCATCGAAATGACCAAAACAAAATAGTCCATTGCTACATCTATCAACTTCTAACAAGCAAACTCAATGAAACACATCACCCAGCTGCTTTTAGCCAGCTCATCTCTCTGCATGGCAGAGTTTACTCCAGTTATTTCCCAAACCACCACCCTCGACGACGGCAGCGTCGCAGGCCCCAAGTTTCTAGCTAACGTCACGGGTCTCTCCGGTACTGCTCAGGCAATTCAAGAAATTGAAAAATCGGCTCTCTTCGAACTCTTCTCAATCGATGAAAATGGCGTTCAGAGAGAACACGGTAAACAAGCCGTCGCCACCTACCTACCCAGTGCTCAAATCGAAATACTCGCTCTCGATAAAGCGAATGGAGTAGCAAAAACACGGGTAAGCTCCCCATTCAGTGTTCAAGTCACTGTCGATGGTCTCATCACTAATGACCCCACTGTCCAAGATGCAGCCAAATGGGTCAACGTCTACCAGTACTACACAGAATACGCTGCTGGAGCCACATCCGCAGACGGCCAAGAAACCACATCCGAATCTCCTAACCCGATTGAACTCAATAGCAATGGGCAACACACCCTTCTCGACAACGTTATCACTCAAATCCCATCGAATAACCTCCCCACACTCAGGGGGGAGGAAACTATTACAGTTTACGCTCAGCCAGACTTTGGCTTCGAGTCGCCCACTGAACTCGCGTCAGATAAAATCATCGTCTGGCCCCTCACAACAGGAAACCTCACAGGTATCGAGAACAATGACACCGTACAAGTAATAGACAATATCAAAGCAAATATCACGGACCTCTACCCAGGCCTCAATGACCTCGGCAACACCTCAGCGTGGACCATCCTCTTCTATAAGGGATCCCAAAAATCCCAAATCACTTCTTCCGATATTGAAGCACACAGCACAGTCAGTCGCAGTACCACCACTGAATCTACCCCAACTTCAATATCTAACAAAGGGGTCGGCATGAGTAAAATTAGGCAAAAGGCGGCTCGCGAAGGAGAAGGCACCTACACTGTTGAACTCATCCAAACCACAGTCCACGGAATTGACCGACTCGATGCCATCACCTTCAATTACCAGCCAACTATCCGGGTCAATGCGAACTTAAATTCAAATAATTAAAATTAATTAATTTCAGTTAATAGAGAAAACACGAGTAGCTTAAATACAATGAGCAACAAACAAATACTCAGCCAGCTCAAAGTACGCGGCAATAGGAACACCCAATAAACACTCAAAATAGCTGCTAATTTCATCTTTCAAAAGCTCAGGGCTATCCCTGAGCTTTTCTTATTCGCAAGCCCTAACGCTCATCTTAACCTTTTAACCTTGCCTTACCCCTGCACACTAAGCTATAAGATATTCCATGCCATACGTGGCTCCTCACTAGAAAACTCAATAGATACACCCACTTGGTGTGCTTCAGCAGTTGATTTAGTTAAGGTATCCTGAATTCTCCCTAAAGAAAAGTCCCCCCTTCATCAACAACCCTTAAGAAGACACATGAAATACATCGCATTAACCTCCTCAGTAGTTGCTTGCATGATTGCGCAATCCTATGGAGACGTTTCTTACTCTATGCCGGGACTTAATGACGTCGGAAGCGTATCTGGCTCTCAAATCAACAAGAACGTCAGCGTGGGCACCCACTGGCAATACAAAATCACCGGTTACAAATGGCAGCTTTCAGCTGGTAGCCCATTGGAAGGCAGCGTCGACAAAGACGGTTACTTCCGCAACAACTCTGGCGCCAAAGTTTCACGCACCACGAAGATGGGACTCTCAATCAACGGTAAAACCATCGTCGATGAAAGCTGGAGCACCGATCGCATTGCTAATGAAGAGGGCGGCTACGCCACTACTGGTGGCACAGAAACTTTAGAAGAGCCGATTGTGATCTCAAACCAACAAGTTGGCTTCACCATCACACAGGACACTGAGATGTCCGGTGACTCGGGCACCTACATCCAGCTCATCGGAGTAGCAATCAAGCAATCCCCAACACCTTCTGGCTCCATCAGCCCCTTTGACCTCACTGAAACGGATGCCGAGAATTACTACATTGCTTCAGTCGGTGACGTTCCCACTATCAATTGGAGAATCACCAAAGAAGGTGACACTGGCACCACACCTGAGATTCAAGTAGATTCAGGATCATGGTCATACACAGATCTAGGTGCAGGCCCAGATGAGCCCGGCGAGGGAGACGTCATCACACCTGGTGACACAGACTCTTCAGGTGGCGCAACGGACCCCATCGAAGAAGACACAGAATGTGTCTCCAAAAACTGTGATAAGAACAAGACCAATAACGGGCACGGCAACAACGCCGACGGTATCGATGTCAGCAACCCCGGTAAATCTGCTCAAAAATGGCAGGACAAATGGGGCATCACTGACGACACATCAGTCGATGACGAGTCCAAGGGTGGAGGCGCAGCTCCTTCCAATAAATAGTCTCCCCTAAATCGCTTAAGAAATACGACCATACAAGACCCACCTAAAATGCGCAATTCACTCTGCTCATTAGGTCTTAAAGCTTTAGTCATAACGGCTGCGATCACTGTATCGCAGCCGTTATTTGCTGAATTCAAAAGACCTAAAATTTCAGTCACTGATCCTTATCTCAATTCCGAGATACTCGTTTCAGGCAAATACCACACGCTGGTCCCTAAAGGCTCCATTCTCTTCCTCCCTGAGAGGCACAAAAAACGCGTGGCGAATGCTCCCACTGGGGACTACATTTCCTTGAAGAAATTTATCAGTAAAAATTACGCTTGGCTTTCGACACACGAAGTCACACTCGAGCAAGCTAGAGGCACCGCGCCCCTTCCAGAACAGAAAATGAAAACTCTCCAACAATCAGGAAGAGTCATCATTGCCCAGTACAAGAAAAACCCTATTTCCGTGCGCTCCACAAAAGAAACTCAACCTAAATAGCATCATGAAAACCTCTCCATTCATCATAGGCGCCTGCGCCTACCTCTTTGGCTCAACGCTCAGTGCAATCGCCGAAGACTACATTACTCAAACTGATCTCACCCCTGTTGCAGATGGTGAAATAGCACAAAATGCAAAAATTGATATCGAAGGCCCTGACGGTATCGGCTCCATTGATGGCTCCACACCAGCCGCCTTTCCTATTGGCCCCTACGGTTCCCGTTTCGACCTCTACACCACCATTGAAACGAGTTCAGGGCGCCGGGTATATCATCTAGGCAGCTCAGTGGTAGGCCCCTACCCAACCGCAAGCATCAGCATGACTTCCAATGACCCCTACATTGAGACACGCACAAGAGCTGACCAGCGATTCGGAGCCTCTGTCACGGTATCCAATATTAGTGCTGACCCTGAAGCCCCACTCTCAATGAAACAAGTATACGTCGAACACTTGATCGACGAATACCCAGTAGGATCCTACACTTTCTCCACAACGAACCCAGCGGATTGGCGCCTAGCCAAACAAAACTCCAGTGGGGAAGATGCCGGAGTATTCATCGTTAAGGACGGCACGCTCACCATTACAATCCCTGACCCTGACGATGGCCTTGGCACCGCACTTACCTCACTCGATTCACCTAATAATGAGAATGGCGAATCGACAGAGTATTACCAATGCGGAGAAGAAAAAGTTGTCGTCTATGCACGACCATCATCCACCTCAGATTGGGTCACAATTGCAGAAAAAAAGATTCGTGTCTTCCCTCTGCCTTCCGCTCAGATCATCGCTTCTCACGATAACTTCGCCACAACATTCGAACTAAACTCGAATACTGAATACACCTCAGTCCCTTCGATCTACGCCGTCTGTAACGAACTTTACCCCACTAGTGTCACCACTATCCGCCTTTACAAAGGCACACTCGACAACCTCGGTGACCTCGTTGTCTCCGACCTCGAGCTCGTCGATGGATCGGAACCTGCGAGTTTCAACACCATCCAGCCTCAAGATGGCGTCCTCATGCTCAACAATACCGAGCCCGAAATTGTCGCCCTGGAAGATGGCTACTACACGGTCGAGCTCGTTACCGTCACTCCATTTAATAATGGCGCAGTAGAACGTATCGCATGGGCTGAATTTCAACTCAAGAAGTCACTGCGTATCAACGCGAACTTAAGCTCACAGAAGTAAGCTACGACTCACTCCCTTCCTATTAAAAAAGCTCAGGCAAGCGCCTGAGCTTTTTTCATTCCTTAATCTTGAAGATAAGAACAAATATACTGAGCAAGCTCACCTTCTACCTCAATGGTGAAACCTGAGTTTGCTGGCACATCAAAATAACTACCAGCTGCGTAGCTTTGCACCTGCTCAGCACCATCGAGAGTTACCTTGCACTGCCCTGCAATCACTTCCATTCGCTCTGCAGCTTCGGTACCAAAGTGGTAATTTCCCGGGTAAATGACTCCAAAGGTCTTCGTTGTTCCGTCCTCAAGAGTGATCCCGTGAGAAACGACTTTCCCATCGAAGTACACGTTTGCGAGAGCCTTCGCTGTTACATTGTTAAATTCCATGCCGTTTCGATAATCCGAGGACGCCCTTCTGTGAAGAGTATTTTAAGTCAGCCTAGCAAGCAAAAGCTCCAAAAATAAAGAATCGCTGACCTATCAACTAAATAAAGTCGACAGCTTGTCGGTCCTCAGGATGAAAAGCATCCCGCTTGTCACCCCTAGGCATTAGCTCGGATACTCACAGAAGCACCATGGGCATCTAATCCCTCGACTCGCGCAAATTCAGCCACATATTTTTCGGACTTCTGCACACTCGCTTGATCCATGCGAACAATACTCGTGCGGCGTTGGAATTGATCCGCACGAATCCCCGAGAATGACTTCCCTGAACCACCAGTTGGTAAAGTGTGGCTCGGACCTGCAAGGAAGTCACCTACTGCCACTGCAGCAAAATTTCCCACATAAATCGCCCCAGCTGTCTTCACCTGATCTAACCAGTGGTTTTCATCCCCCACAATCAATGACAAGTGCTCGGGCGCAAACACATTACAGATGCGAATCGCCTCCTCCAAATTCTCAACAACTAAGGCAAAGGTCCCATCATCCAGCACCTTACGAATGTACTCCGCACGGCTCAACGCTTGGATCTGGCGTTCTATCTCGACCTCTACTTTAGCTAGTAATTCAACAGATGTCGTCGCAAAACCCACCACACTGTCACCACCGTGTTCTGCCTGAGCTAACAAATCCGCTGCCACAAATGCAGGGTTTGCGGATTCATCCGCAATGATAAGCACCTCGCTCGGCCCTGGAAGTAGGTCGATAGATACCGCCCCCACAAGCTGACGCTTCGCCTCTACGACAAAGCTATTGCCTGGACCAAAAATCTTCTCCACGGGCTTTACGGTTTCAGTCCCGAGAGCCATCGCGGCCACTGCTTGCGCTCCTCCCACCTTGATGATCTGAGTCGCACCAGACTCTTTCAGTGCGTAGAGAAGCGAGGGATTCACCTTACCATTCGCGCCTGCAGGAGTCGCAGCCAAGATGTCTTTCACCCCTACAGCCTGCCCGATCGCCGCCGTCATCAAAGCTGTCGAGACCAAGGGAGCCTTACCTCCAGGCACGTACACACCCACACGATCATAGGGAACAAAGCGCTCACCAACCTCGGCCCCCTCGGCATTCGTATAGGACCAGTCTTGTCGCATGCTCTGCCGAGCAAAGGCATGCACGTTCTTCTTTGATGCCGCTATCGCCTCCTTCACGGAGTCTTCTACCACCGCTTCCGCCTCCGCAAGCTCTTCCTCACTCACAAAAAGTGTCGAATCATCGAGCACCAACTTATCAAAGCGTTCCGTGTATGCGTACAAGGCTGCATTACCTCGCTGCTTCACCGCATCAACAATACCCGCAACAGTTTCATACAGCTCAGTGCTGGGAATAGCCTGACGGTCTAATTGCTGAACAAACTCTGCGTATTCAGCATCTTGATATCGAACAATTTTCATTTTCTTTTGTACCTTAGCACCACTTTCTATCAACGACTCGATTGACCATTCAAGCGAGTGACAGGCTCGATGCCTTGTTATTTAGTTGTGATATGTTTAAGTGACGATGCAGCCAACTAGCAACTTCCGACTACCAACTTCTCACTTTTTAGTAATAGGGTTTCAACAGCAAGTAGCAAACGGGGCCCGTCACGGCGACATATAACCACATCGGATAAACCCAACGCGCTAACTTCCGGTGCTTCGCAAACTGATGCGTCGCCCCATTGATCCACGTAAATAAAATAAATGGTAAACTCACCCCTGCTAACACGATATGACTCACGAGCACCAATAGATAAACCGTTCTGGAACTCCCAACTTCAGCACGCTCGTGATCCTCAAGCACACCATTGCCATTGATATCACCAAAAAGTACCTCAGGAGTCGTGAAGTGGTAGGCTACGTAACACAGCAAAAAAAGCACCGATGTAAGCATCGCCACGCTGATCGCGCGCACATGGAGCTGAATATTCTTCTTCTTAATCCCTAACAACGCCACCACCAATGCGATGGAAACGATCGTGTTCAGCACCGCGTGAACCGGAGGTAAAAAACTAAAACTAAAGCCTTCTGGCAAAGGAATCCGCAGCTCCGGACGTCGCATCAAGCCAACAAGCACCAACACTGCTGCGGTCAGCACCCAAGCCGCTACTTTCAACTTCTTTCCAAGCACCACATTGGGCTCGCGCTGCAAATAACTCTTATAGTCTTCCATCACTTTGTTGCCTCATATCTCAAGTTTGCTATTCAGAGGCCTCTCCCGCCTCACCAATCGCCACATCAATCATGTCTAACAATTGACTCTTCTTCGCTTGATACAGGTCGTGCTTATCATTGGCTAAAAGCTCAAAGAGGTTTTCTTTAGCGCGCAACTTAGAGTTCGTATCAATCACAGCAATGCCCATATCGTGGGTAATCGCATCCGACGCACTAGTCTTGTTAGCATTCTCCTTAAAGTCGATATACCACAGCTGTTCGCGACAGTAACGCACCAACTCATCCTTCGGGACATTGAGCATCCACCATGACTTGCTGTTCGCATTCCAAACCTCAGCGGATTGCTTCAACTTCTCAGGCGTATCAAACTCTGGATCCAGAGTCACTGTCACAAAGTGCACCTTCGGGTTGTCTTTAAGCTCTTCGTGCAGCTCTTGCATGATGGTCTTGTTGTGACCTAGACACATGTTGCAGCGGCTGTAAAACTGAGCAAAAACGATGGCCTTTCCCTTGAGGTCAAACAAGCCCACTTCTTCCCCATCCTGATTCACTCCTCGCAAATCCTGTGTTAACTGATGATCTAAATCCTGCATCATCGGTACAGTTTCCACCTGAGCTGCTAGATTCTCAATGCGCTTCCTCTCGCTCTCCTCTGCCATCTTCTTGCGCTGTTGCCCCATCCAGTTGAACAACACCAAAAGCCCAATAGCCAGTACCGCTACGCTTGAATAAATGAATATGATTTTTGTCTTATCCTTCATGGTCGTATTACCCTCCTGTCGTCGCATTTCTGTGTTTGCGCAAGCGAATCCCCATAATAATAATAAATGCTAAAATCGTCAGCGCTACCACAATAGCACTGCCGTAATTCGGATCCTGATCCGTCTCCGTTTCCGTAAAGGTATAATCAATCACCTTGTACATGCGCTTCGTCCAAATCTCTTCCATATCATGGTAGAGATTCAACAATTGCCCTTCCCTGCTCTGCTTGTCATCAAGCAATGTCGGCTGGGTCTTCAGTCGCTCCCTCACCTCATTCTGGCGCGCCAACGCAAAATCGAAATCGAATTGCTCAAACTCCCCACGCACACGCCGTGATTGATCCACTATGCGCAGTTGCGCCGGAATGTCGTGCACGCCAAACTTCTCGGCATCAGCTCCCTTGCGTTCCTTGATGTGGGCCATCTTCAGATGGTCCTTAAGAAAGCCGATCACAGATTTCTCTTCGGCAGCCATGAACCACCACTGACTCATGTCAGCACCCACCTCATCGGCTATTTTGGCTAACTCTTCGTATCCATGCTCATGGGGATTCGCCACGGAGATACACACAAGGTGAAAGTCATCGCGTTCCTTATAATGCTCAGCCAAGTCCTGCATCTTCTGCAGCTGAATCTTATTTTCCTCTGGGTGATTCGGTACAATCGGCGCCACCACCCAAACTTTCCCTTCCAGATCATCTAGCCCTCGAAACTCCCCATCTTGACACACTCCCGCAAAGTTCTTCGTCAGACGACTAATTCTAGGAGAGCGCCCAGCAATTTCTTCCTGCTTATCCTTCGCTTGCTGTTGGGTGTACTTCCACCAAATCACTGCCCCCCCAACCAACATCAATAAAAATAAAACGATGACAGTGCGACGTATCGCCTTCGGGTCGCGCTCAGCGGGTTCCAATACAGTAGGATTCATATCAAATGGCTCTTGCTCAGCCGCTCAATGCGCTAATACCAGCTGAATGTCAACAAACCCAGCGCAAGGGGCAAATAAAGTAAGGTGAAAAAGAAAAGTTTCCGTGATGACTTGCGGTCACCAATCCGTCCAAAATCTAACGATAACTTACACATGTACGCCCCCGCCAAAAATCCACCAATCCCATATACCCAGCCAGCCATCTCAATCCCTGGCAAACACGCTAACGGTGCCAATACCGCCAACATTGCAGAATAAATCAACGCCAAACGAGCTGTCTTCTTCCCACTCACATCACCATTCGACCACATCTTGTAGCCCGCTTCCTCGTATTGCTCACGGCAAAACCAATTGATCGCCACAAAATGAGGGAGCTGCCATAAAAATAACAAAGCAAACAAGTACCACGACTCCCAGGCATACCAATCGCCACCTGCCGCAGCCCAACCAATCATCGGTGGTGTCGCCCCAGGAATCGCCCCCACTAGGGTATTCGCAGAATGCTGCCGCTTCATCGGAGTGTATGCAAAAACGTAAATCCCAATGGTTGCCGCAGCGATATACGCCGACTCTGCATTCACCATATTGCCTAAATGAATCACCCCAAAGGCGGAAAGTCCCCAACCAATCACAAAAGCCGAAGTCACACTCATCCGCTCCGATGGTAAAGGTCGATTGCTTGTCCTCCCCATCTTGCGGTCCTGCTCGATCTCCATCAACTGATTGAATGCCGCCGATCCAAATGCCGCAGCTGCCGTACCTAACAAAGTGTGGAACAACAACCACCAATCAATCATCCCCCAAGTAAAACCGCCCGCCTGAGACTTCGATGCCAATAAAAATCCAAACAAGGTCGTGATCAATACAAACACGTTCAATCGCACCTTAGTCAACACCATCAAATCTTGACGGAGGGAAACTGGTTCAGGTTTCTCAATTAGTTTGGTCGGCTGATCGCTCATCGCTGCGGCACTATGCACCTCCCGCCACTTTTGCCAAGACCGAACATTTTACAAAATACCACCCATTTTTGTGAACAAGTCGTGGACTACTCCCAGCTTTTAAAACTTTTACTTTAGACGACTTAACTATGTAGCAAGCGTGATTTTTTTCGTCAATTTTACTATAGACTTCCTCCGTAATGCTCCTCATACCCGACGACAACTCAGGGAATTTATGCGCTGTATTCAATGTGGATCACTCGAAGATAAAGTCATCGACTCAAGGATGTCGAAGGACGGCACGACCACGCGTCGCCGTCGCGAGTGCCTGCAGTGTAACTACCGCTATACCACCTATGAGCAAATTGAGCGCACTGAACTACGCGTCGTGAAACGCGACGGCACACGCCAGACACTCAACCGCGAAAAACTCCTCCGCGGTTTGGTCAAGGCCTGTGAAAAGCGCCCAGTCTCCATGGACCGACTCGACCGCGCCGTCGAGGAAATCCTCGCGGAACTCCACAAAGACCACCTTGCCGAATGCCCCTCAGACATCATCGGCGTCAAGGTCATGGACAAGCTCCATGACATCGATCCAGTGGCCTACGTGCGTTACGTCTCAGTCTACCGCCAGTTCGAAGATGTCGGCGAATTCATTCGCGAAATCCAGAAGCTCGAGCATCGCTCCCACACAAACGCCCTCCAACGCCCCCTATTTAAAGACTAAACCCATTCCTCTATGATCTGTATTGTCGGCAACCTCCCCGTTCTCCAAGTCGGTCGCTACCAAGTGACTGGCTACAGCACCCAGTGGATTCGTACTGCCATCGAGCAGGCTGCCCAGCGCGCCCACCAAGATGACTTTGCCTTCACCGATGACGTCTACGAAGGAGTCATCCACTACCTCGAACACAAATGCACCCTCCGCATGCTCAAGCTCGAGGACCTCTACAAACGGCTCTCCCACATGCTCAGCCGCATCGGCTACGGATCCATTGCCAATGCGCTTGAACCTGTTGCCCCACCAGTGACCATTTCGCTCGAACGCGCCGCACGCGACGCCGGCGACGGCTACGAACTCGCCTTTTTCCGCGAACTCCAAACCGAGCTCGTCGAACTTAAGAAAACGGGTGCCATCGACGTCTACTTCAGCCATGTGGAAGAATGTGTCCACATCCTCAAGCGCACCGACACGTGGAACGAAAGCTGTAAAGAACTTGAAGCGGATATCATCGACTGGCTGCGCAAGGTCGGCACTCAACCCAAACGCCTTGGCTACCGCATCAGAGCCAACCTTAAGCAATTGGCCTAGTGTGCTGTCAGAGAAGTAATGAACATCATTGCGAAAGGTAAGCTTCCTGATCAACAAGGCTAGAGGCAGTCCTGAATAGACATTCCGGACTGCCGAAGAACAAAGTTGATAAGAAAATGACCCGAGCCTCATGAAAGAAGTGACTGACAGGAGCCATTCCTCAACCAATGATCAATCAATGATGTTGAGGACTTATCTGACCCCACACTAGCTTCTGGCTTCCACCGACTTCCGCCTCAACGTTTTTCCTCGCATCAGCCTCTGCCTTGTGAATAATGCAGCAGCTTAAAAAATGCGTCACACCTCCGCATTTTTTAAGCAGACCCAATCCTGTTATATTATGATCAAAAAACTACTCATTCCAGTTGCAGCAGCTGCTGTCATGGTCCAAGGCGCCCACGCCGACGGCATGACAAAAGCCCAGCGCGAGCAACTCAGCAAAGCGCTTGATCGCCTCATCAACAAAAGTAAAGCAACCCTCACCTCGCGTCAGGCCACTGCTTACAAAGCGTACAAAAACGCCCTCGGCTCCAGCACCAAGGCCATGGAGCTCTACCTCGACTGCTACGAAAAAGTAAACTTTATCGAGGCCGGTAAAAAAAGCAGCGACTTCAGAGACTGGAAACGCGCCCAAAAAGAACGCCTCTCAGAACCAGGCTTCCGTCTTGCCCTGCGCCACCAACTCAATTGGCTGGTGCTCACACTCGAAGCTTCACGCAACGAAGAACCCAACTATTCTGCGCTCTCAGCCAAAGCGCGCGGCGCGGTGGAAAACATCTTCGATGACGCCTCGCGTCTCGACCACCACCACGGCATCCTAAAACAAGACGTGCTCAGCTCAGTATTCGCCAAAGCTTATGGCTTCGGTAGCTACAAAATTAAAGACTGGCCAACCACCCCCCTCAACATCCCCCAAGTCTACGACAAAATCGTCTTCCCCACCCTCCGCGAAAAGAAAAAAGCCTCTACCCTCCACTCCGCTTGGAAAGAGCGCATCAGCTACCAAGAAGCAATGCTCGAACATTGGGCTCCCGTGCCAAAATCCAAAACTATCGGCATGAAAAAGGATCTCAAACCACCCGCATATAACAAATTTATCGAGACCGAACGCCCCAAACTCATCTGGCAAATGGAGCTCGACGTCTATAAAGCTGGCGACGAATACGGTTCAGCCTCCCGCATGATCCGCCACCTAGAACGTAACATCAGCCATAACAGTGCCCCAGAATGGGCCAAGCAACTCTCCGAACTTATTGGCCCCCCACCAGAAGAGAGCGAAACTCCTAACGATGAACCCAGCGAACCACCCGTCGTCGCTCAAGAAACGCCAACATCGCCCCCCACACCACAAGAACCCGAAAATAAAAACTCTGGTGGCTATATCGAACTGCCAGTTAATTAAGCGCTTACAGCACGCCTAACAGATTTATCATAACGAACAAAGGCCCCTAGTTGAATCCGTTCAGCTAGGGGCTTTTGACGTCTAACCACCAACTAAACATTAATATTACATTAATAAATCAATGAGTTGTTAGCATTGATAACCCCTCTTTCATGGGCATATAAACTGAGACTCAGCCATCCCCCCGTTCGTTACTTCCCCCCGGTAACATACCGCATCGATACCTCAACGAACCACCATGACTCGGACAGCACTTCGCCTCTCAGCACTTCTTTCTCTCACTCTCGCATCGCTCCAAGCTGCCAGCGTCTCCGATCTTACCTACACCAGCGACGGCTCGGGCATCACTATCACTGACTGCCTCACTTCAGCCACTGGAGCCATGGACATTCCAGCGACTATCGATGGCCTGCCTGTCGTTAAAATTGCCTCACGGGCTTTTCAAAGCTGTAATAAGATCACAAGCATGACCATGCCGAATACTATCACCAGTATTGGCTCCTACTGTTTCTTTAATTGCGATTTGATGGAAACGATTCAGTTATCCACAGGCCTCAGCACCATCGCTACTGCGACCTTCCGTTCCTGTGATTCCCTCGATAATGTGGTCATTCCGGAAGGGGTCCTAAAACTTGGTTCCTATGCCTTCTTCGGAGCAGATGGCATGACTAGCGTGAGTCTACCAAGTTCACTCACTTCCATTGGGAATGATGCATTCGATTACTGCCAAGCCTTGGAATCCATCGAAATTCCAGCGGGAGTCAGCAGCCTTCCTTCCCGCCTCTTTGAAAACTGTATCCTCTTGAGTAACATCACTCTTAATGAAGGACTACAAACCATCAAAGCCTATGCATTCCTGAATTGCCAGTCGCTGACCAGCCTCTCACTCCCATCGACAGTAAGCAACATTGAGGCAGCAGCATTCGATAACGCATCAGCTCTCGTCAGCGTCTCCATTCATCCGAATAATACCACTTATGCATCAAACGGAGGCTCCATAGTCAGTAACAACCTGACAACCCTTGAGCATGTGACTGAAGGCACCTCCGGGAGCTACACAATCCCCTTCTCTGTCACCTCGATTGCTAGCACGGCACTCGATGGCTGCGACAAAATTACGACTTTGACACTCAACAGTGCTATCACCACTTTTACCTCAAGCTATTTGAGTGGCTGCAATAGCCTCACTAGTATCCAAGTGGAAATTGGAAACACCACATTTTCAAGCACGGGCGGTGTGCTCTTTAACCTCGACGCTACAGAACTCATCGCCTATCCTCGAGGCCTTACAGGTGCGTACACGATACCTGAAGGAGTCACCAGTATTGCCAACAGTGCATTCAACAACTGTGATCAACTCTCCAGTATTCAATTTGCGAGCACCTTAATTCAATTGGCACCGCTGCGTTCCAAGGCTGTGACGGCCTTACTGCGGCGCATATGAATAATCTCGTCACCTCCCTCCCACAAGACTGCTTCCAAAATTGCTCCCAACTGAGCACGCTTAGCTTGCCATCAAACATCCAGACCCTTGGAAAAAATTGTTTCCAAGATTGCGATGCTCTCACTTCCTTCACTGGACCATCCACACTGGACAACATTGGCAACTTCGCCTTTGAAGATTGCGATGAACTACTTGCCGTTTACTTTCTCGCGTCTACTCTGACTCTTGGAAATAGTAGCTTTGAAAGCTGTGACAAGCTCGTCTCAGCTTCACTCCCCAACAACATCAGCACGATCCCCGACTCGTGCTTCAAATACTGTCGCTCACTCCAGAACTTTGCGCTCCCTACAGGCTTAACTTCCATTGGCGATAGTGCTTTTGAATCCTGTATGGCCCTCACCTCTGTAAGCATTCCACACGGAGTCACTTCGCTCGAAGAAGAAGCCTATGCCTATTGTGAAGAACTCCTTGAGGTCACCTTCCCTAGCACTCTGGAATACATCGGCGTCTATACGTTTGGCGAATGCTATAAATTAGCCACAATCAACTTCTCTACCGGTCTCAAAACTATCGACGAAGAGGCCTTCATCGAATGCTACGCACTTGTGAATCTTGAATTACCTGAAGGGCTCGAAGTGATGGAAGATGCAGTCTTCTACGGCTGTGAGAACTTGCTGAGTCTCACGATTCCCAATTCTCTCGAAGAATTTAGAGCCAACCATATCTACCGCTGCACAGGGCTTACAAACATCCAAATCAAAGCTGGTAACACACGCTACTCAACTCAAGCCGGCATCCTCTACTCAATCGATGGAACCACTTTGATCGCCTACCCACCAGGCCTCAATGGCGCGTTCACTATACCTGAGGGAGTCACCACTCTTGCCACAAGTGCTTTTGAATACTGCACAGGGCTTTCCGAGATCACCTTCTCCAGCACCCTGACTACTCTGGGAGATAGTGCCTTTGAGGACTGCCAAGCGCTTACCACCGCCAACATGAGCAGCCTCGTGACTGCTCTCTCAAATCGCTGCTTCCAAAATTGCTACAAGCTCTCAGAACTCACTTTCCCATCAGGACTCACCAGTATCGGTGAGTATACTTTCGATGACTGCAACAGCTTCGTGAACTTTGCTGTCCCACAAGGTGTCAACACTATCGCTTACAGAGCGTTCTATAAATGCAGTAACCTCATTACTGTGGAACTGCCCAGCAGCCTGAGCAGTTGGAGTAGTCAAACCTTTGAAGACTGTAAAAAACTTGAATCTGTCATTTTTTACGGAAATGCCATTGCCGAGTCAGGTGGTTCGCACTTCGCCAACACCAGCGATAACCTAACAGTCTATTATTTCGATAACACCACAGGCTACACCACCAGCTATGATGGGGTCCCTACTGTTGAGATCGATGACGGCCTGTATCCTACTGCCGTCTGGCTGCTTCACTCTGGGTACCACCATAATCAAGATATGAGCGTAGATATGAATGGTGACGGCGTCACTCTCCTCCACGCCTACGCATTTGGCCTCACCCCCACCCAAGCCAATAGCGCAGCAGATTTTCCTCAAGCACAGCTCATCAATGATAAACTCACCCTTGTTCTCGATAATTTAGCTGACCACGCCAGCTATGATGTTCAAACCAGTACCGATCTCATCAATTGGAGCCGATTCGGCATGACCAACACCTACCAAGGCAATAGTCGCACCGTCACCGTTCCGACAACTGATCAACAACGCTTCCTGAAGATCAACCTCTACCTGATGACTTCGGAAAACTCATAGTGCTCGCTGATCCCACATAGGAGGCACTCCTCCCCATTTTAACGACACAAAGTTCGTGCTGTCGTTTTGGGTACTAACATGAGCGGAAATTCACGAAAACCAGTTCTACTATCACGCTCCCCATTCGCACATTACATAAGATTTTTATGAAAGCTCTCTCTCTGCTTTATTGCCTAATCACAGCGACTCTCTTCGCTGCAGACGCAAATTTACTCACCTATACTGACGATGGCTCTGAAGTCACAATCACCGGTCTGCCTACCACAGAAGCCGGTGAACTCATCATTCCAGACACTCTCGGAACCCCGGCCCTCCCTGTCACCTCGATCGCAGACAACGCTTTCGAGGACTGTGACCTTCTCACTAGTATTACCATTCCAAGTTCCGTCACGAGCATTGGAGCTAGCTCTTTTCGAGGCTGCGACGAGCTTCTCACTCTTAACTTAAATGAAGGCCTCGTGGAAATCGGCAATCATGCATTCTTTGATTGCTTGAAACTGCAAAGCGTCACCCTACCTAGCACAGTTCGTACGATTGGAACCCATGCCTTTCAAAATTGTGTCGCGATGACCGGCCTTACTCTTAATGACGGATTGGAGACGATCAAAGAGCGCGCGTTCTACAACTGCACATCGATCACCCATGTTGAAGTTCCATCTTCAGTCACCACCATGCAAACGCGCACCTTCCGCGGCTGTGTGAACCTCAAGACAGCAGTAATCAATGCAAACATAAGCTCCCTTCCTACACGCATTTTCATCCACTGCGACCTCCTCGAGTCCGTAGAGTTTGCCTCCAACATTACCAAAATATCAGACCAAGCCTTCAATGGATGTGATTCACTTGCTTCCCTCTTCTTCAAAGGTGATGAGCCTGAAATCGGAGGAGCTGACAACTTCCTCGATGTACCAAGCACACTCAAGTTCTACCACTACAATACTGCAGCTAACTGGGACACGACCTTCGCTGGCTTCACTACTGTCTCCTTCTCGAACGGAACACCCCCCTATCACTACACCTTCACAGATGATGGTTCAGAAGTGACTATCACAGGACACAACGCCTCCCTATCAGGAGCCCTAGTCATCCCTGACACTATTAATGGTCTCCCTGTCACCGCCATAGGTGCCTCAGCCTTCTTTGAGTGCAGCTCCATCACCTCAGCCCAGTTCCCTGACAATCTCACCGATCTCGGCACCAGCTCTTTTTATAAATGTTCCAACCTCACCTCCATCAATTTCCCACAGCACCTCAACACCATACCAGAAAACTGCTTTCGTGATTGTAATTTCGGCACCTTAGAGATTCCAGCACACATCACGCACTTAGGTAAATCTTGCTTCGAAAGAAGCAACATCAAGGAGCTCACCCTCAACGATGGTCTAGAAGTCATTGGCCAATATGCCTTTGCTGAGTTACTCGACACAGATCTCACCATCCCTGGCAGCGTAGTCACCTTTGGCGAGCAAGTGCTCTATGATTCCCAGGTGCAATACCTCACTCTCGAAGAAGGCATCACGGAAATCCAAGAAAATGCCTTCAATTACTCCGATGACCTCATCGCGGTCTACTTGCCGAGCACCATCACCTCCCTCGGTGGTGGTGTCTTTACAGAAAATAGCTACCTCGAATTTGTTTCCTTCCGTGGCACCCCTCCAGCCCTGAACGACCAAAAACCTACCAACTTCGCCGATGTCGCAAGCGGCTTCACCATCTACGTAAAAGACCCTAATAACAATTTAGGCTGGAGCAGCACATACGACGTAATCAATACCCTCAGCTACTCGAACGGCATCCTCCCACACTACCTCAGCTACAACAGCAGCGGCGCCACCATCACCATCTATGACTGCGACTCCAGCTACGCAGGAGCACTTGTCATTCCAGACTCTATCGGAGGAAGAAACGTCACAGTCATCGGAACCAACGCATTTTTCGATTGTGACCTCATCACCTCAGTCACCATGGGCTCCAACATCACCACCATCGGCTCCAATGCCTTCAAGGACTGCGCTCTGCTCAACACCGCGACTATCTCAGACTCCCTCCTAGGCCTTGCCAATGGCTGTTTTACCAACTGCCCAGAACTGACAACTGCCCAGAACTGACAACTGTCCACCTTCCAAGCTCCATCAAAGGCCTCGGCTCAGAATGCTTTAGCGGATGCTCCAAGCTCTCTTCCATCGATATCTCCAATGTCGAGTATTTCGATGAAGCCACCTTCAGTGGAACCAGTTCACTCACTCAAGTCACTCTCAATGCCACAATCGATGAAATACCCGTTGAATGCTTCCTCAACTCTGGGCTCACCTCTATCACACTTCCAGACTCCGTAGAAGAAATTGGCGACCGCGCTTTCCGCGGCTGAAGAGACCTTGCGAGTGTTACCCTCTCCACCACTCTTACCTCCTTGCCGAATTGGGCTTTTGGCAGCTGTGAAGCGCTTACATCCATTAATCTTCCAAACACAATCACATCACTAGGAGACAGATGTTTCCAAGGTTGTACTCTATTATCTAACATCGACATATCTGAGGTCGACACCCTCGGAATAGCTACCTTCTACAACACACCAGCTCTCACTCAGCTCACGCTCAATAGCTCCTTAGTAGATATTCCTGATAACTGTTTTGAAGCCTGTGGCATCACCAGCTTAACTCTACCAGATTCAGTCAGAACTGTCGGAGTTGAAGCATTTGACTCTTCAGCTCTTCAAACCCTCACTCTAAATGATGGTTTGCTCAGCATTGGAAATGAAGCATTCAGCGCCATGCCTGACCTCAAAGAGCTTGTGATTCCAGGTTCTGTAACCTCAATTGGCCAATACCTTCTCTACGAATCGAACATTGAGTATGTAACAATCGAAAGTGGTAATATCACCACGCTCCCCAATTCCATTTTCGCAGAATCTCCTAAACTTATCGGAGCTACTGTACCAGCTGGAATCACAGCAGTTGAGGCCTATGCTTTCTACGATTGCTTAGAACTTAAGTACGTAGTCTTTTATGGCTCAGCACCGACTACACTTCACACAGACTCATTCGACAACGTACCAGACCAGCAAGCTGTATTGGCCTATTTGGAAAGCAATAAAACGTCTTGGGAAGATGAAAACTATACGATTCCATCACAAGTAAAGCCTCACTCTTTTTCCAATGGCACCCCCCCTGGGCGACTCCTATTCACGAGCTCTGAGTCGGAAGTTACCATTACTGATTGTCTCAGTGATACCACAGGCGATGTCATCGTACCTGACACAATCAACGGAAAGCCTGTAACCTCCATCGGTGAGCGCGCATTCTACGCCCTTCATCAAATCACTGGAATCACACTTCCAAATACCATCACTACCCTGAGTCAGGGAGCCTTTGAATACAGCACGAAACTAGCTTCCATCAATATACCATCCGGAATTACCGCGATTCCAGATAGCTGCTTTGAGCGCTGTGAGTCACTTGTAAGCCTCACTCTTCCATCTGGTCTTACTAGTCTCGGTGACGATGCATTCAGACAGTGTGAAAAACTCATATCGATCAATCTCCCAAGTGGTATTGACACTATTCCTGACAGTTGTTTCGACCGCTGCTCCTCACTCCCAGCGATCACCCTTCACTCAAATATTACAACGCTTGAGTATAGTGCATTTGCCAGCTGTGACAGTCTCCAATCGATAGACCTTACGCATATCACTAGCCTTGGTGCGGAAGCATTTTATGACTGCATAAACCTGAGCTCCATCACCTACCCTCCAAACATCACCAGTATCCCTGACACCTGCTTCTCTTACACAGCCATTACATCCTTGGAGTTACCAGAAACCGTTACCAGCATTGGCTATCAGTCTTTCCTCGACTGCCCGAACCTTTCCAAAGTGACTCTCCCCAGCCAACTCACCAGTATCGGCGAAGAAGCCTTTGCCGACTGTGACGCCATACAGACATTAGTCATTCCAAACTCAGTAAACTCAATTGGCAAAGAGGCATTTTCCTTCATGGACACCCTCAAATACATCCTATTCGAGGGCAATCAGCCATCCGTAGTAAGCAACACCTTTAGAAACACTAACACCTCAGCCATCGTCTACTACCACGAGGTCAATTCCGCGAGCTGGGGGACCACCTTCGAAGGGCTCAATACCCAAATGATCTCAAGAACAGACATCAGTATGGACACCGCACCATGGCTCATGGAATTCGGTCTCGCACCTAACTTCGATATGTCCACAGACACAAGCTCAGACGGCATCACTGTCTTTACTGAATACGCACTCAATCTCTCACCGCTTGAAAATAACGTATCAAACATGCCCCAACTCGCTGTCACCAATGGCAAAGCAAGTATCGAGTACTACGCTGGAAAAGCTGGCATTTTCTACGCCGTTCAAACCAGTAACGACCTCAAAAACTGGACCACCTCAGGCGTCACAAAATCCTCACTCGACGCAGACTCCATGCAAGAAGCCAGTGTCGATGCCACTGATGACCAATGCTTCCTTCGTCTGGCCGTTGGAGTGCCTCAGATGTAAGAAACTCCTTTGCTATCTCGACCAAAAGCCACTGAGTAACAGCTCGGTGGCTTTTTTCGTTTAAAGAGAGAAGCCTCTGCTCACACTCAAAAAGCTTTCCGCTCCAAACCACGAACCAACGAGCTAACTCGCAAAAAAAGCCCCCAGCCGATCACTCAGCTGAGGGCTTAGTCTAAATGCTTTTGCTCGTATACTAACGAGGAAGTGGGAACGCGCGGTTGAAGGCGTAGACCTCCTGACGGATTTCCTCAAGCTTCGCTTCATCTTCGCGGTTTTCGATCGCCGCGTGGATGAAGTCAGCCACTTTCACCACGTCGTCTTCCTTCATGCCACGAGACGTGATCGCAGGAGTACCGATACGGATACCAGATGGCTTGAATGGACCAGCAGTGTCGAACGGAATGGAATTCTTGTTCACTGTGATACCCGCTTCATCGAGTGCTGCGTCTGCAATAGAACCGTCGAGGCCATTTGGACGAAGATCCACAAGCATGAGGTGGTTGTCAGTACCGCCAGAAACGATACGGTAACCATGCTCCGCCAAGCGTGCTGCCATTGCCTGCGCATTCTTCACTACCTGAGCTGAGTAATCCTTGAATTCAGGCTGGAGAGCTTCACCAAAACAAATTGCCTTCGCAGCAATCACGTGCATGAGTGGCCCCCCCTGGATACCTGGGAAGACTGTGGAGTCGATCTTCTTAGCGTGCTCTTCTTTACAGAGAATAATACCACCACGTGGCCCGCGGAGGGACTTGTGTGTAGTGGATGTTACAAAGTCAGCGTGTGGCACTGGGTTGTTGTGTGCACCAGCGGCGACAAGACCAGCAATGTGCGCCATGTCTACAAAGAGGTAGGCTCCAACTTTCTTAGCGATCTGCCCCATGCGCTCGAAGTCAATCTCACGTGGGTAAGCAGACGCACCAGTAGTAATAAGTGCGGGCTTGAGCTCTTCCGCCACTTTCTCAAGTGCATCGTAGTCGATACGCTCGTCTTCTTCACTCACACCGTAGTGAGTCACTTCATAGAACTTACCAGAGAAGTTTGCCTTGTGACCGTGCGTAAGGTGACCACCGTGTGCAAGATCCATCGTAAGGATCTTATCGCCTGGCTTGAGAACGGAGAAATAAACTGCTGTGTTTGCCTGAGAACCAGAGTGCGGCTGCACGTTTGCGTGCTCAGCACCGAAGAGTTCCTTGAGTCGATCGATCGCGATTTGCTCAATCACGTCTACATTTTCACAACCACCGTACCAGCGGCGGCCTGGGTAACCTTCTGCGTACTTGTTAGTGAGGAGACTGCCCTGTGCTTCTTGCACTGCGCGTGAGGTAAAGTTCTCTGAGGCAATCAACTCAATGTTGTTACGCTGACGTAATCCTTCTTCGTGGATCGCTGCGAATACATCCGGATCACTCACCGCAATGGCACTCCCTGATGCTTTCTTGATACGTGGCTCGTGGCGCCCACCTTCAAACTCGGTACCGAGGAAGGCGTCCACCATCGATAAAGCAGTTGCTTCATCCACATGCTTTTGACCAAGACACAAGATATTCGCGTCGTTGTGCTCGCGTGCTACCTTCGTGTCTTCCACGCTTTGCACGTTTGCAGCGCGCACACCCACGAAACGGTTCGCAGCCATGCTCACACCAACTCCAGAGGTACAACAGAGAATCCCGCAATCAAATTGCTCTTGGCTGACCTCGATCGCCACCTCGTTAGCAAAGTCTGCGTAGTCTACAGAATCTTTGGAATTTGTGCCGTAGTCAGCAACTTCGTGGCCTTGCGCCATGAGGTGACGCGCAATAGCATCCTTAAGTTCTACTCCGCCGTGGTCGGCGCCGATAGCAATGCGGTATCTGGAATCGCTCATATCTCTCTATGTGATGTGAATTTGAAAATTGGCTCAGAGCGACTTTCCTTATGTTGGCCAAAAACGCAACCGCCAAATGCCCACTGACGTGGAAATTTCCTCTCATTTCCCGCACGCCCCATACAGCGCACCTCAACTTCTTCTCCAGAGTGCATACAATCCATCGTTTTTTGCAGACAAGCACTTGGCCCAGCCCCGCTCTAATCCACACATTCCCAGATGCCCATGAAAAACCTCACCGTTCTCAACCTACTCACAACCTGCCTGCTGGCATTCGTATCGTACCTCCCCAACACTACTGCAGCCGACGCCCAGCCACCACTGAAAATCTGCCAGCAAATGCAAGATTCCCTCAAGCAAGTCAAAGAATCTTGCGTCGCCGTTTCAAATAAAGGCACCGGCAGCGGAGTGATCATCTCCCCAGGTGGCTATGTTATCTCAGCTGCACACATGTTTCGGAACCTCGCTGAAGAACCCACCCCAGAAATCATCCTCCATGACGGCCGCAAGCTCAAAGCCCAGTTGCTCGGTTTCAACCGTGAAAGCGACTTCGCCTTGCTCAAAATCTCAGATCCAAAATCCGAGGATTGGCCACACTGCACACTCGCAAAATCAGCCCCAACCACCGGCAACTATTGCTTCACGATTGCCCATCCCTCTGGCTACCTTGAAGGCCGCCCAGCACAAGCGCGACTAGGCCGCATCACCAGCCATAGCCAATCCGAAGATGGCAGCGCCTATTACCTCTTTGCCGACTGCAACATCCAACCAGGTGACTCAGGTGGCCCACTCTTCTCTCTCGATGGCAAACTGATCGGCATGGATAGCAGTGCCGCCGGACTCCTCGGATTCAATATTTTTCCAGCAATTGATCAATTCCACAAAGACCGACCTCGACTCACCAAAGGTGAGCGGTGGGGCGATGCCAAAAACGCCCCAGACGGTGAAGCCATCACCTCCGTCACACTCGACGCCGAAACTCTGAACCAAATCCAGCAAACCTTCATGCAGCGGGTCCAACAACATTACCCACCCACAGTAGACTTTCTCCAAGAACTCGCTGACGAGAATGGTGAAGTGCGGATCGACCAACAAAAAATAGCCATGCATATGCTCAGAGATGCTATGGCCATCTCTCGCAAACAACCTATCTCTCATGGACTGGACGACCCAGCACACCTCGCACAACTTCCCAAACTCCCCACCGATGCAAAACGCAACCTATTGCTCCACCCCTCTGACCAACCTCATCAACCATTCGCACATGGCATCGCTCTCGATTCCCAATTCATCGTCTGCAAGCACAGCCTCCTTCCACAAGAAAGCCAATACAGCGCCAAAATTGGACCCAAACACACTCCGCTAAAACTCGTAGCTACCGACCCAACTTGGGATATTGCCTTGCTCAAAGCAAAAGAAGCCATGCCCTTCCCCCCTATGACCTGGCCCACAAAAGCACTTCCAGTTGGCGCCGGCTCCCTCTTGCTCGCCCCAGACCACAAAGGCCGACCAGTCTGGAATGTCGCCACCGACTCTCCGCGTGTCGTCTCAAAAAAGCGGTCTATTGGGCCACTCGATGACAAAACCATCATCAGCAAACATCGCGCGCCCTACCCCACGGCGATCCGCCATGCACTTCCACTCTACGCAGATGACGCCGGAACCCCCATCTTTAGCCAAGATGGTAGCTTTGTTGGGATACACATCGCACGCTTCTCTCGCACCTTCGGCCTCATCATCCCAAGCTCCGAGCTGCAAAAATCCATCCAAAAAATGCAAGCAACGCTCGACTAAAAATCGCGTCCCCCACGTTTCTCTGGGCTCGGGCTATCCCTCCTTTCACCGCGATGGTGATGCGGTTTCTTACCATGCCCGCCCTGACGAAGCTGGTGCATCAGACGGAATGGAGCATGCTCCATCATATGTTCCATCGCTTTTTGCTTCTCCTCAGCATTCAGAGTACCGTCGCCGTCAGCATCAAAACGTTCGAGCATCTCAGCCTTTTCCTTCTCATGCGCAGTCTTCCGTTCCTCTTCTGAAAGAGTCCCATCCCCATCGAGATCGTACTTTTCGATCAGCTCTTTCTTAAGCTCAGACATTCTCTCGGCGATGACTTCCTTGGCCTTGGCCTTTTCTTCTTCTGAAAGTTGGCCGTCACCGTCTTCATCAAATTGTAACATGAAACGCTTCTTAGCCTGCTCCATCCACTCTGAATGACCACGCTTACGCTTCTCCCATGATCTGCGCAACTCGCGCCTCTCATCCTCAGATAACTTTCCATCCCCATCTTTATCAAAGCGCTTGAGCAATTCTTTCTGCATCTTGTCGCCACGTGAACCGTAGCGCTTAGCAATCGCATCTCTAGCCTCTTTCCTTTCCTCATCAGAGAGCTTCCCGTCGCCATCTTTATCAAAGCGCTCCATCACCTCTTTATCAAAACGCCCACCATGCGCTGACCGCTTTCTCCAATCGCCCCGCTCCCTATCGCCATGAAATCCAGGCTTTGCACGCTCAGCCCTTGCCTCGCGCATCGCACGCCTTTCCTCTTCGGAAATACTGCCATCGCCATCAGCATCAAAACGTTTCAGCAAATCTTCTCGACTCGGACGTGACCGCTCACCATTTGCCGGCCCCTGAGCCATCACAGGCAAAGCAAATGCAATGCCGATAATACTAATGCTACTGGTAAATAGGGCTCTCTTCATACAACAATCCTTTCTCGCTAACCAATCTATGATGATCTCTTCTGATATGTAAAACCCCTAGCGTGAGAAAATGTTGCACAATTCTTGAAAAAATACAGCCCACCTTCATCGCGAAGGTAGGCTGCATGTTTGAATCTCTTGTCGGCTTAGCCAAGAAGCTCTTGCGCTGCCGCCACCACGTGACCAGCAGTCATGCCGAGTTCTTCCATAACCACATTACCTGGAGCCGAGATGCCGAAGCGGTCAATGCCTAGCACCTTCCCTTCGCAACCTGTGTACTTGTACCAAAGACCAGAAACACCAGCTTCGATTGCGATGCGGTTCTTGCACTCACATGGGAGAACAGACTTCTTGTACTCGTCGCTCTGACGCTCGAAGCGTTCAAGACATGGCATGGATACCACGCGCACACCGTCGCCGAGTTCCTTAGCAGCCTCAACGATGTGGCCAACTTCAGAACCTGAAGCCATAAGGATGAGCTTAAGGTCACCAGTTTCTTGCTTGAGAACATAACCACCCTTGAGCGCACCTTCACGGCGAACTTCTACAGGCACATCGCTGTTGTTAGGGATACCCTGACGGGTGAAGATAAGCGCTGTAGGGCCATCAACACGGCCAAGTGCACCTGCGTATGCTGCAGCCACTTCTTCTGGGTCACCAGGACGTACAACGTCGAGGTTAGGAATCACGCGGAGACCGGAAACTGTTTCTACTGGCTGGTGGGTAGGACCGTCTTCACCAACACCGACTGAGTCGTGAGTGAAGATGTATGTCACAGGAAGCTTAGCAAGCGCTGCAATACGGATCGACGGACGAAGGTAATCCGCAAATACACAGAATGTCGCGCCAGATGCGTGGAACAAACCGTCGTAAGCGATACCATTGAGGATACCACCCATGGCGTGCTCACGGATACCGAACCAGATGTTGCGGCCAGATGCGTCCTTTGCGGAGAAATCGCCGCCGTCCTTGATGTAGTTCTTAGTAGAACCGAAGAGGTCAGCGGAACCTGTGAGAAGCTGAGGAACTTCCTGAGCCACTGTGTTGATGACAGAACCACCCGTGCCACGAGTTGCGTCTTTGTAGTCTGCATCGAATGCTGGAATACGGTCGAGAAGATCAGATGGAATTGCCTTTGCCACGCCGTTGCTGAGTTCTTCAGCAAGTGCTGGATTAGCTGCTGCCCATGCGTCGTATGTTGCCTGCCACTCAGCCATTGCTGCTGCAGACTCTTCTGCCTTAGCTGCAAAGAAGGAACGCACCTCATCAGACACGAAGAATGTTTCTTCTGGAAGACCGAGGCCTGCACGTGCTTCAGCAGCGAAACCTGCGCCACCTTCACCGTGCGCCTTCTGAGTACCTGCTACCTGCGGGATACCGCGACCGATTTCAGTCTTAGCAATGATCACAGATGGCTTGCCGTTAGAGTTTGCCTTGGCTGCATCAACAGCTTCTTTCACAGCTGTAAAGTCGTGACCGTCGATAGTCACTGCGTTCCAGTTCTGGGACTGGAAGTAGGCTTCTGCCTGAGTTCCTTGGGAGACGTCAGCCATAGCGTCGAGAGTAACATCGTTGCTATCGTAGATAAGAACGAGGTTATCGAGACCGTTGTGACCAGCGAACTCGATAGCTTCGCGCGCTACACCTTCTTGGATACATCCGTCACCAGCGAGAGCAACGATGTTGTGGTTGAAAATGGTGTGTTCAGCTGTGTTGTAGCGTGCTGCCGCGCGCTTACCGGAGAGAGCATAACCCACAGCGTTTGCAATGCCCTGACCAAGTGGACCAGTTGTTGCCTCCACACCTGGAGTTTCCTCAAATTCTGGGTGCCCCGGTGTGATGCTGTGAAGCTTGCGGAAGTTTTTCACTTCCTCGAGAGATACTGCGTAGCCACTGAGGTGGAGCCATGTGTAGATGAACATGGAACCGTGACCTGCTGAGAGGATGAAACGGTCGCGGTTGAGCCACTTAGGAGCAGCTGGGTTGTAGTTAAGGCTGTCGCCAAAAAGAACTGCACCGATTTCTGCACAGCCAAGTGGAAGACCCAAGTGACCGGAAGAACATGCGTGAACTGCGTCGATTGCTAACCCACGAGCCTGTGCCGCTGCGGATTGTAAAATTTGCTCATTCATAGACAGGCGCGACCATTCACCAAGTCGGCCCCAACGACAAGCAACAATTTCGTCAGAGCCCCGCTTTCCAAGTCATACGCAACTCACAACTCACTCTCACTCAAAAACCTTGTCATTTTGCGCCAATCTATCGGGACAAATCCTCCTGATACAATACCTTAAACCCAGAACGCGTCAAAACATCGATCCCAAATGAATAATCCTCCAGATGCATTGCCACCAAACTTTGCCTGTCGGGATGCGCCATCAAACTATACGCAAAGTCCACATTCGTTTCCGCAGCCATCAGTGCCTCCAAACATGCCCCTAAACCAATACCTGACTCCCGCAATGCCACCACCACCATGTCACACATCGTGTAAGGAATTCCTCGCTCCGCAAATAAACAAAAAACAGCATCTGGGTCCGTCACCAATAAACGTACAATTGTCGCATCCTTAGAGTCCTGAATACTAATCCCAATGATCTCCACCTTTGCTCCACGCACCAAACGCACCAACGATCCCAATGCCCCAGCTCTGTTCTGTAACATCACCGCAAATTGCCTCACTGGCTCCCCTTCTTTCTTTACCAATACCTCATCCATTTTTTTGTGTTGTGTTTCATAGCACAGATTGCCCCCCCTCACTAACAAAAAACGCACTGCCATCTCTGACAGTGCGTTTGTCTAAAGTAATAGATCCTTGGTAGATTAGCGGCTATTCGCCTTCGCTAAGATCACGCGGTCGCCTGAACGTACACGCGCACCAGCAACCAAGCTGTCATAGTCAATGTCTGCGATCACACGGTTGGCTTCCACTGCATTGATGTTGAGACGTCCGATGTGCTGAGCACCGCGGACAATAATCAACTGTGAATCTTCGTTAATCAACGCCTGTGGATGTGGCTTGATAATCACAAAGCCCCAGTTGTTGTTCACTGCTGTAATGAGTGAAGAAATGCTGTTCTGGCGAAGGCTAGCAATACGCTCGGACTCACGCTTGTTGAGATCTGCTAAATCAGCATTGTTAGTATCAAGCTTCTTCTGGACTTCTTCAATGGCGATAGCGAGCTCCTCGCTCTTCTTCTCAAGATCTTTGCGCTCTTCGTTGAGTTGCTCAACAAATTGTGGCACTTGATCGAGCGCTACATCCTGTCCCTTGAATGCTTCCTTAACCTTGGCAATCAACTGCTCAACTTCTTCAATCTTCTCCTCTTGAGTCGCAATCTTGTTGTCGAGATCCTTGAGAGTACGCTTAAGGGTCAACTTCTGTGATTCCTTAAGCTCGATCTCAGCCTTGGTCTCGTTGAGAGCATCCTCAGCCTTCTTGAGGTTTTCTTTCTCCTCGTCGTATTCCTTCTGCATGCTTGCATAAGAATTCTCTACAACGATGATCTGTTGCTTGCGGTCGTTTGTCTCATCAAGCTCAGCCTGATGGGTAGAAATTTTAGTGTATGAGAAAATGCCTGCAGCTCCGATACCAGCACATGCTACAGCGAATAAAGGTGTTTTCATAATATTCAGTAAGTAATAATGAGTTAGAATTCGGGAGTAACCTTATTGCTTGGCCTCTTTCTCTGCTACAACACGGTCGCCAGAGCGAACTGCCACCGTCACAGGCATCGCATCAGGAATGATGTCTGCTGCAGCTCGGTTTTGCTCTACTGCTGTCACCTTCAACTTTGCGATCACCTCGCCATTGCGAAGTACATCAAGAATAGATCCAGGTACCACACCCTGTGCATTACCTCCACTGAGAGTTACAAAACCCCAGTTACGATAGACGCTGCTGATAGAAGTGGATAGTGATGGAAGTGATTTACCATTTGTTTGGTACTCAATGACATTGCGCTTATTCGCAGCAAGTGCCTTCGTGCTCTCCTCACGCTGCTTCATGTTACTGAGCTTCTCTTCGTCTGTTGCAATGTCAGACTTGAGTGTCGCAATCTTGTTCTTCGTAGCAGTGATCTGTGGAACCAATACGTCCGGATCTGGAAGACCCTTTAAAATGTCATCGTTAGAAGCAATCTTGCTTTCGTTAGCTGACACAGCACTCTCCTTAGCGCTAATGTCACTGTTGATTGCTGCGATCTCGTCACTCACTGTCGTCAACTTCTCTTGCTCAGCTTTGTCAGCTTCAAGAGTCTCGTCTTTCGTTGCAACAGTTTCGTTACGCTTCTGAGTCACGCCTGCTAGATCTTCTTGTCCAGCCTTCAAGCGACGCTCAGCCTTTTCTTTTAGCTTCACCTGCTTCTCAAATTCAGCGTTGTTCTTGAAGCCCATCCAAATGGATAATGCCAAGACAACAATGGTGAGACCTCCAAAGATATTTGTAGCCATAGTGGTTTTTGTATGCGGTTGTTTACGTAGGATTTTCGGGTGTGATGATGGACACTAGGTGGATCCTCCCCCACTCTACAACCCTAAAATTCACTGATTTTTCGCTTCGCTTTACTTTTTTGTAAGATCAGCCCACATTCGAACGCATCTTCATGAAGACGATTCGCCGCATTTTCTCTTACTACGGTCGCTACCCAAAGCTCGCCTGCGCCCAGCTTCTCTGCGCAATTCTTATGACTGTCATGCTGCCAGTCTTCCCTGAAATGTCCGGACGCATTTACAAGGAAATCATTGAAGATCAAAAAAATGCCGAGCAAATCGAACAAGTTGCCAGAAAGCTCGAACAAGATCCAGCAAATTCTAACTCCCCGGATCTAGCGAACCAAGTCCGCCAACAAATTCCCGATACCAGTTCTGACTCCTATAAGTCAGAAAGTAAGAGACAGGTTCTCATATACGCACTCATCGCCCTCGCTGCATTCTTCGGACGTGATATCTTTAACTGCCTGCGCATCCTCATCAATAACGTCTTCGAACAGAAAGCTATCTACGACCTCCGCTCAGAACTCTATTCAAAACTCCAACGGCTCCCCCTCAAGTGGTTCGACTCACGTCGCACTGGAGATATCATGACACGCGTAGCTGAGGATGTGCCAGCAATGGAGCGCCTGCTTATCGACGGAGTAGAACAAGGACTCATCGCTGTTCTACAAATCCTTGGAGTGGCCGCTTTCCTTATTTGGAAGGACCCTATTCTGGGATTAACAGCACTCACTCCTCTCCCCTTTCTTCTTATCGGCGCCAGCATCTATACAAAAAATGCGCGTGACCGACACCGTGATGTGAAGCGTTACACAGGTGAAATGAACGCACTGCTCAGCGATAACATTGCCGGCGTCAACCAGATCAAATCGTATGCGGCAGAGGCTGATGAACTCAACCGTTTCAACCAACTCTCCACCAAAGTAAAACATGCCACCCTCAAGGTCATGAAATACTGGGCCGTCTATTCCCCCAGTATGAGCTTCCTGAACTCCCTAGGCTACGTGCTCGTCCTCGGAGTTGGCGGCTACCGCATCATCTCCGACCCTAGCGTAGGTACTGAAATCTACCTCTACTTCTTCACGATCATGTGGGCACTCTACGAGCCCATCACCAAACTCCACGGCCTCAACCAAATGGCTCTCTCCTCTAAAGCAGCCGCTGAACGTGTCTTTGAAATTCTCGATACCGAAGATGAACTTCACGCCGACGAAGGTGTCCTCCTCCCCCAACCTGCACGCGGAGAAGTCGTCTTTAGAGACGTCTCCTTCAGTTATGACGAGATCCCAACCCTCCACCACATCAACCTCACTGCCCAACCTGGGCAAACTGTCGCTCTCGTAGGCTCTACCGGTGCTGGTAAATCAACACTCGTTAACCTCCTCACCCGCTTCTACGAATACGATCAGGGATCTATCACCATCGACGGCATCGAACTCAACACCCTCAATAAACCTTCCCTACGCTCTTCTATCGCCTACGTCACCCAAGATGCCTTCCTCTTCAATGGATCTGTTAGGGAGAACCTTTTGTTGGGTAAACGCGACGCCACAGACGATGAACTCTGGAAAGCCCTAGACGCTGCTAACGCTCGAGGCTTTATCGAAGAGCTGCCAAAACGTTTAGATACCAACGTTGGTGAACGTGGCGTCAAACTCTCAGGAGGAGAGAAACAACGCCTCTCAATTGCCAGAGCCCTTCTAAAAGACCAACCCATCCTCATCCTAGATGAAGCCACCGCCAGCGTTGACAGCAAAACCGAAAAGCTCATCCAAGACGCGCTAGATAACCTCATGCACACCCGCACGGCTTTCGTCATCGCACACCGTCTCTCAACTATCCAAAATGCAGACATCATCCACGTCCTCGACCAAGGCCGTATCATCGAATCCGGCGCCCATGATGAACTCTGTGCCCTCGGTGGCAAATACGCCGCACTCTCACAACAAGCATTTTTGATTTCTAACACCCACTAAATCACCGCTGAGAGCGGACTCGAGCCCACCACTCAAATCTCTCTCAGATCTGCGCGTCAGGGTTGACCTCGCAAGCTTGACCATGTAAACCCCCACCATGCTCGACATCCGAGAAATCCGCGATAACGCTGAAGAAGTAAAGGCACGCCTCGCCACCCGTGGTGGTGACGCGCAGAATCTCATCAATGAAGTCCTCGCTTGCGACGAACGCCGTCGCGCTGTGGAGACTGAGAAGCAACAACTCCAGTCAGAGCGGAAATCCTCGTCCAAAGCAATTGGCGCTCTCATGGCTCAAGGGAAGCACGATGAAGCTGAAACTGCCAAAGAAGCCGTCAAAGTCATCGGTGAAAAAATCAAAGTCCTCGATACCGAGGCCGACACCGTCACCGAGCGCCAAAACCACCTCCTCATGAGCATCCCCAACCTGCCGCATGCAAATTGCCCAGTCGGCAGCGATGAGGCTGACAACCCAGAAATCCGCACTTGGGGAAATAAACCAGAAATCACCGATCCGCTCGACCACGTCGCCCTCGCTGAAAAACACGGCCTCATTGACTTTGATGCCGCAGCAAAGATCTCTGGGTCTGGATTTGCTGTCTACCGAGGCAGTGGCGCTAAACTCGAGCGAGCATTGATCAATTTCCTTCTAGACCTCCAGACTGAAGAACACGGATACTCTGAAGTCAACGTGCCTCATATCATCCGCCGCTATTGTATGGAAGGCACCGGTCAACTTCCAAAGTTTGAAGATGACATGTACGGCCTCGAAGATGGCGCCATGTTCCTCGCTCCAACCGCTGAAGTTCCCGTCACAAACCTTGTGAGAGAAACCCTGCTCCAGGAAAGCGAACTTCCCATCAAAATGACCGCACACACACCCTGCTTCCGCCGTGAAGCTGGCTCTGCCGGTCGCGACAACCGTGGTATCATCCGCATGCACCAGTTCGATAAAGTCGAGCTCGTCCAAGCCGTGCACCCAGACAAGTCATTTGAAGTGCTCGAGGAACTTACCGGTCATGCAGAAGCCGCCCTACAAAAACTCGGCCTTCATTACCGCACCATCGAACTCTGCACCGGTGATATCGGATTCTCCGCAACCAAAACCTACGACATCGAAGTCTGGTCACCCGGCCAAGATAAGTTTCTCGAAGTCTCAAGTTGCTCCAATTTTGGTGATTACCAAGCACGCCGACTCCGTCTCCGCTTCAAAGACGCCGATGGCAAAAACCACTTCTGTCACACGCTCAATGGCTCAGGCACTGCGCTTCCACGGCTCTACGTCGCCCTCATCGAGCAATACCAAAATCCTGACGGCTCTATCACCATCCCTGAGGCTCTCGTGCCGTACTTCGGGAAAACCGAAATTGCCTGATCCCTCTACATTCTTAAACCAAGCCCCCCAACACCAAAGCCGCAAAGATCTCCCTGCGGCTTTTTTCTATCCATCCCACAAGCCCTCTCTATAGTCTGCTATACATGTCGTGCTAGAAAATATTCGCGCACCTCCACCACTTGCTAACAGCCTGACTTCTAGCATATGAAAAAACGCTACCTAGCCCTCGCAGCCCTTATCACTCTACCACTGATCATCCTAGTCTACACGCTGACACGCCCTCCCATGTTTGCAGCGCTTACCGACGACTCCCCCGTAGACTCCACTGTCACTAATATTACAAATTTCAAGCACCCCGATGGAAGAGAAGCTGAACTCCTATCAGCCTTCTATGGACTAGACAGCTCGCTCCCCCAAATCCTCAATAGATTCATTCACAAAGATACTGGAGGAAAAGACGGCATGCCCGTCGTCTTCTCTCATGAACTCGATATCCATTCACTCCAAGCTGGAGACTTTAAAATAACGACAGAATCAGGCACCTCTGGATCACTCACCTGCGTCACCCTTGCCCCAGCAAATGACTTGGGCGAATTGAAAACAGTTTTGTTAGTGGGGGAATACGGCAGCATTCACGACCAACCAGTTGAAGTAGAAATCGTGGGCAACCTCCTCTCCAAAGATCACAAAGTAAATTTTCGAGGTAAAAAAGCCAAAGTCACACGGCTCGAAGATGGCCCCACCATGGTACTCGCCCAAATCGTCCCCAAATCTGAATGGGAAATTGGTAAGCGAGCTACCCGTCTTCCCTTAGGAGGTGGTAGCGGTTGCCCACCTGGTACAAAACAAGTCGTTCGTGTCACTTGGCAGGGCGGTGTCACCAAGCCAGGAGGGGCCGAAATTGATGACACTGAACGCCTCCTCTACAAAATTTCTATTCGAACCCATGGGAAGATTTCAACCCAGACACTCATATCAACACCACCCCACCAGTCTCCAATTTGAGTCAACCAAATGAGATGCCGTAGTCCCTACCCCACAAAGTCTCTACCAATTCTTACATTGATAGATGTCTATATACTGTTAGAAAAGCAGCCACCATGAAAACCTCCTTACGTAGTTTCCTCGCACTCACTCTACTATGCTCATACTCCCATGCCTCATCTCTCGCTGAGGTCACACGTGAGTACCAAGCTGCAGACAGAGAACTGAACGCCCAATACCAAAAAGCCAGAAAGCTTCTCCCGGAATACACCTTTTCCGAGATTCAGAAAACCCAGCGCGAATGGCTCTCTCATAAACTAGCTGAAGAAAAGCGACTCAACGGAAAAATCCCACAAGAGGAACTTCTCGAACGGATGACGATGCTCACTCACCAACGAGCGAACTACTTGCGCATACGCTCGAGCGTCAAACCCAATCCTAAGAATAAATGGGACGGAACCTATGAAGATGGATTTGGCGGAACCATGGCAATCTTCACCCAAGATGACGGCTCACTCTATTTTGAAATTTTCGTGGTTCGCGGTCCCACTGCACACACGGGGCAGGTCCAAGGTAAAGCCACTACCAATCAAGACGCCGCCCGTTTCACTGACAAAGGCACTCTAGAAGATAAAAAAGACATCACTTGGCTGGATTTTCGTAAGGGCTACCAGTCCTCTACAATGGAAGTCTCTGGAACAAACACCACCTACTACCACGGGGCTCGCGCATACTTCGGCGGCACCTACTACCGCACAGGCCCCTTCGCCCCTATTATCGATGGAGAATGCGAGCACTAAACACACCCTCCCCCCAACAAATTTAAAATTCTAACATAGAATTCACAGAGGCTTCATCAAACTTTCACAATGCTTAGGCATGCTATGAGAAGTTCAAGATGTCAGTCAGCCTCCCACAGTTTGGTCAACTCATTCCCGGCTTATGCCGAGGCGACCATGGTTTACTTAACCAATGGCTCACCCACAAACCCCGTGGTCTCCTCGCCACCACGATTCCATGCATCATTCTCGGCTGTGCCAGCTATGGTTTCTCCATGGGGCTCTGGCATGGAGGTCTCATGGCCAGCTATGTCGCTATCAAATTTCCCCTCCTTCTCTTTTTCACATTACTCGTCAATGGCCTGATCAATGGACTGCTCGCGCAAGTTCTAGATAGTGGCATAAGTATACGCCAAAGCTTGCAGTTCTTGCTAACCGGCTTCGCCACCATGGCAATCATTCTCGGCGCGCTCAGTCCCATTACCTTGGCTCTCGCATTTCAAGCTCCACACCCACACGAGACCGGGGCTTCAGACTTTCACGCCGCAAGCTTGCTATTGCACACCTTGCTCATCGCTTATGCTGGCATCATTTCACACGCCACACTCCTCGGCTTCCTAAAACACTTCTGTACATCCCCTCAAGCCGCACTCCAAACCTTCTTCGCTTGGCTCCTCGGTAACCTCTTCGTTGGCGCACAACTATCTTGGGTTCTTCGCCCCTTCTTTGGCTCTCCCAATCTCGCAGTCGCCTTTCTCCGTGACGACCCCTTCCGAGGCACTTTCTACGAGACCGTATGGCGCAGTTTCCAACACTTCCTCTAACACAATCAACTCACTCCATGAACGATAAGAATCAACCACCATCCCCGCCAACCCCAGAAAAAGCGGAAAGACTCCAAGCTCCCGTCCAAATTAAGGAGCCACTCAGTTTCTCCGTTCTCTTAAATGCCCTGCTCAAACGACCACGTGATCTCATCCATACGATCCAATCTAGCGATCAGCTCCCCTGGCTTCCTCTCATAATGATCTCCAGCCTCTGTCTCACACTCTTTGGCATCGTCGTTGGCTCCTTCAGCGGCGGTGAACAATTCTGGGCTGCCCCCCTCAAAATACTCCTAGGCCTCAGCTTCGGCGCCCTCATCTGCCTCCCCAGCCTCTACATCTTCGCCTGTCTAGCAGGCCTCAATGTCCGCTTTCTCACCATCATCGCACTCCTCTTATGCTCCATCTCCCTTCTATCCCTTCTCCTCGTTGGTTTTGCCCCTGTCGTCTGGCTCTTCTCCACCTCCAGTAACTCCATAAGCTTCTTTGGGTTCCTCTGCATTGCACTATGGACGATCTGCCTTACCTTCGGCTTCAAACTCCTCAGCCGCTGTGCCACGTCCCTCGGTGTTAGTAAATCCAGCCACCTCAAAGTCTGGATGCTCGTCTTCACCCTCGTCACCCTACAGCTCCCCACCACCCTGCGACCCATTATCGGTACATCTGACAAATTACTTAACTTTTCTGAAAAGAAATTCTTCCTCACTCACTGGCTTGAACAGCTCGGTACCCCCACTCCTCAAAATGACCGATCTGCCGACTTAAACTAGATCGGCCACTGCAAAATTTTAAATTCCCCCCCATGTGTGTTGTCGGTACCCGTGTTGCGTTAAGGCGCAGCACGGGTGCTTCCGATTGCGTTAGATGGCCCCAGCAACCCTAGACCAATAGGAAACATACGCTCGTTAGGAAAAAAATGCAAAATTCTCAGAATTAAATCGGCCCATTGTGCCTCCTACCAATTGAACAGGCGTTACAAATTGTTTTTTCAAAATTTAGACAAAAAGGAAAACAAACAGCGCTAACACCATTGAATAAGCAGTGTCATAATAAAAACTCGATAACAATATCGACAAAAACTTAGACATTTATTACACAAGGTTAAACAACCAAGACAAAGACTATGAAATCATACGACAGCGAGAACTCACTCCGGATTTACCTCAGGGAAATCTCCAAAACCGACCTCCTCACACCAGCTGAAGAGATCGAGCTTGCTGAGAAGATTAAGAACGGAGACAAGAAAGCACGGGCACACATGATCAAGGCGAACCTTCGCCTCGTCGTAAAAATCGCCCAAGACTACGCCAACTACGGCCTCCCACTCTCCGACCTTATATCTGAAGGCAACATCGGCCTGATGAAAGCTGTCGAGAGATTTGACCCAGAGAAAGGCGGTAAACTCAGCACCTATGCCTCTTGGTGGATCAAACAATCCATCAAACGAGCACTGGCTAACCAAAGCAAGACTATCCGCCTTCCCGTCCATATGGTCGATAAAATTTCCAAGATGAGACGCATCGCTAACATGCTTGCTGAAGACTTGGGCCGCGAACCAACTGACAGTGAACTCGCTGAAGAGCTCGGCATCCCTCGCAAGAAGCTTGCTATGCTCAAACAAGCAGCCCAGCGACCAGCCTCACTCGATGCCCCAGTGCAAGAAGGTGAAACCTCAGAATACGGTGAAATTATTGGCGACGAAAAGGCTGTCGACCCAGCTTTGGCACTCGAAAGTAAGAATATGCACACCGAATTAGACGGATTATTGGACGTTTTGGACGAACGCGAGCAAAGAATTATCGATGCGCGCTTCGGACTCGATGGCCAGAAACCTAAGACTTTAGAGGAAGTTGGCCTCGAATTCGGGGTCACTCGCGAAAGAATTCGTCAATTACAGAATGTTGCGCTTGCCAAGATGCGTAAAAATTTGCGAAAAAAGGATCAGCCGATGATAAAGCCGCTTTCGGGTGGCTTTGCAGAGGCTTCATAATATAACAATCCAAAGCGATTGGGATCGTAGGTGTGAGAGCGGCAGATGCGAATCTGCCGCTCTTTTACGTCCAGACCACTCCTATTTCGGCAGAGAGCTTCCCCCATCGATTCTTTTCCATCAGCTCTCTTTGCAAATGCGCGATTTCGCTCTAGAAGAAAGCAAGCATGAGCGAACCACTCACGACCCAGGCTCTTTCAGAGTTTCTACAATCCGCATCTTGGAAAGGTTCCTTTTCCAGTAGCTGCCTCCAAAACGGAGAGAAATTGGCCCGCTCTAAAAAGGTGTCACCACCCAAAGCTGAGGTACTCGAAACAAGTGACATCGAAATCGTTGCCTACATCCAAGATGGCAGTGGACACCAATTCGAAAGCATCATCGCATTCTGGTTAGAAGAGAACTCTCTACAATTCGATGCATCCTGCTCTTGCTCGGTTCAATTAAATTGCGAGCATGCCGCTGCCTTACTAAACTATTTATCGAGAGGCGAAAGACTCGCTATTGCATTTGGCGAAACCCCTCATCTCGAAAATGTCCAAACGGGCAAACAGCTCGCTCCATCTACCAATCGCACGAAAGCTCCAGAGCCCACAAAAGGGCCAAGCTTTATTCTAAGAGTCGAGAAGGAGGCCATAAACGGCGGAACCAAGAGAACTCCCAAGATCTATGCTGAAGCCTATGCTCTCTATGAAGAGACAAAGGTCCCACTTGAACCCTCCGGTAATCTCCCGCCCATCGTCACTCCAGATAAAAAAATCCAGCGTGACCGAGAAGCTGAGATGCTGGCCCTGCAGACCCTCTACGCCCTCAACCTCCTGCCAAATGAGCCCTCAACAAAAAAGTCAGCATCCAAAAAATGGGATCCCACCCCAAAATGGCTCGCCGACACCTCCGCAATACCACAAGAGAAACGTTCTAAACTCTGGACGCCCGATAAAAAAGAATGGCCTCACCCAGAGTTCTACTGGCAACGCTTCCGCCACGAAGCCACCCCAGCACTTGAAGCTCGCTCCTGGGATGTCCAGTTCTCCCCCTACGTCGGTCACCAACCACTCGTCTTTAGATCCGACACCTGGAGAGCTGAAATGGTAGAGGAAGCAAAAGGCTGGTTCAACCTCTCCGCAGGCTTTGAAATCGATGGTGAACACTTCGATCTCCAACCAATACTCGCAGCGTTGTTAGAAAATAACTTTCTCGAGGCGACAGAAGGACTCCCTAAAGGACAAGAGTTTCTCATTTTCTTACCTGATGGCCGAGGTCTAGCACTCCCAGTTGGCCGATTCCGCCACATGCTTCTCACCTTAGGTGAATTGTTAGAATTCAAGTTCACTGAAGGCCCAATCAAGGTGAGCACTCTGGATGCCGCCATTCTAGCAGAAGGCGAAGACATACCACTCGAAGTCCCCAAGGAGATTGAAACCATAGCCAAGCAAATTCAAAACCTTGACGAAGTCACACCTGTTCCAGTCCCTGCAGGTCTCAACGCCACTCTCCGCCATTACCAACTTCATGGTTTCTATTGGATGCAATTTCTCACCCGCCACGCATTCGGCGGCATCCTAGCTGACGACATGGGCCTTGGAAAAACACTCCAGTCACTAACACATATCCTCGCGGAAAAAGAGGCGAGGCGGAATCAAGACCGGCCATGCCTAGTCCTCGCGCCTACATCTGTGGTTGTCAATTGGCAGAGAGAAGCGGCTAAATTTACATCAGAATTGAAAACTCTCATCCTCCAAGGACCTCAGCGCCATAAACATTTCGCTACACTCGGCCAATACGACATCGTTCTCACCTCCTATGCTCTCATCCATAGAGACCTAGAACACCACCTGAAGCAACAATACCACCTCATCATTCTAGACGAGGCCCAACATATCAAAAACCCTGCCGCTCAAGTCTCCACAGCTATCAGACAATTACATGCCTCACACCGGCTTTGCCTCTCTGGCACCCCAATTGAAAATAATCTCGGTGAGCTCTGGAGCCTCTTTGCATTCCTCATGCCAGGACTCCTTGGTGAACGCAGCCACTTCAATGAAAACTATCGCACCCCTATCGAGCAAAAAAAAGATCAGCTAAAAAAAGACACACTCAATAAAAAAATTGGCCCGCTCATACTCAGACGCACTAAACACGATGTCGCTAAAGAGCTACCTCCTAAAACAGAAATCCTCCACACCATCACACTCAACCAAGAGCAAAAAGACCTCTACGAAACTGTGCGCTCAGCAATGGATAAACAAGTCCGTCAAGCAATCGTCGCGCGCGGAGGAGAAGCCCAGATTGTCTTCCTCGACGCCTTGCTCAAGCTCCGACAAGTTTGCTGTCACCCAGCCCTCATCAATTTTGATAACGACGATTCCCCCTCAAACTCGACCGCTGAATCAGCGAAACTCAAATACCTGGTCGATATGCTCACCACCCTCAGGAAAGAGGGGCATCGCGTGCTGATCTTTTCACAATTCACCTCGATGTTAGAAATCATCGAATCATACTTGTTAGAGCAAGAGATCTCCTACCTCATCCTCACCGGCGCTACCAAAGACCGTCAGTCGCTCGTTGAGCGATTCCAAGGTGGTGAAGGTGAAGTCTTTCTCATCTCGCTCAAAGCTGGAGGAACGGGCCTCACTCTAACAGGAGCTGACACTGTCATCCACTACGACCCCTGGTGGAACCCTGCCGCGGAAAACCAAGCCACCGACCGCGCCTACCGTATTGGCCAAAATAAAGCCGTCATGGTCCACAAACTGATCTGCGAAGGAACCGTGGAGGAACGCATTCAGCAAATGCAATCCAAGAAAAACGCCCTTGCTGATAACATCCTCGACGGTGCAACACACAGCATCGAACTCAACGAAAAAGCGCTCAGTTCTTTACTGAGCGCTGAAGAAGAATGATAGATCGATGACCGCCTATTTAAGGTCTTGGCAGAACTACCGACTTAGTGAAGAAGTGACTATTTTCCTTAATAATGCTCTTCACACGACTATCGGGTAAACTTGGAACGCTCAGCTGGCGCACAGCAGTGTCGTTAAGCACCATAATCCCTAGCTCAGCTCCCGCAAGTCTTGCATCAACAGGCAATGTCTCAGATGAACCCGGTGTCTGTACTTCGTCACCCTTAATACTCACCTCCACAAAAGAGGAACCACTCGTCATAATTGGAACCCGCTTCTGCTTTAATACACCAGTATTAGTGTCAATATATTCAAAAACCAAGGTCACCGTTAAGTTGTATACATTCTCAGCAATGAAATTGTTAGGGTCGGTGATTTCATCAGAGGGGGTCAGGCCTTGGATCGAGGTCTGGGCTAAATACTTGTTGAAGGTCTCATCGGGATTGATCAATTTCCGATAAAGTGAGAACACAGGAAAAGGTGTGCCACTCGACACCCCCTCAAACTGATCTTTGTAAACGAGCTTATAAATGACTGTAGAAATATCCCCACCTTTGTCATCAGAGGTACCAATCTTTCCATCATAACGATCAGTAGCTGCAGTTAAGAAAACAAATTCCAATGGGTTATTTAACTGCGCAGAACTATGGGGGCCTTGCTGCTCACTACCGTCCATCTTGGCGTAGAGCCATTCATAGTCGTTTCCTGAACGAATAACAATTCCCTCAAGGTCTCGAGCCATGACCTCCATGCTCTCCTTTGCAAGTCGCGACGCCCTTGCCTTATCTCTGCTTTCCTGCCACGCATCCATGGACATACGCGTAGTCCCAATCAACACTCCAATGATGACTGTTGTGATCGCCACTGCAGTCATTAACTCGATGAGAGTGAAACCTTTTCTCTGTGCTTTAAATTTTTTCATAACAGTATTAGCGGCGGACAGCAATGTTCTGAGTCGCTACTGGCGCTCCCAATTTATCAAATTCCCATGACCCTCCAGTAACATAGTCATAGAGGTTGTTGTTCAGAGGAAAGAATTCAACTTGAAGCGTGATGTAGGCATCATCGTAGGTCGCACTGTCTGTGGGATTGGAGACATCACTATCCACTGGATTCGCAATGGTTCCAGGTGTGCCAAGAACCAAACCATCTCCAGAATTAGTACCTTTGACGAGTTGAGTCATGCGCACTGCATACACCTTACCTTGGACAATACCTGGGGCTAATTCATCCTGCATGAAGCTGCTCGCATTGCGACTAATACATCTCGCGACGGTTTGTGTGATGTAATCCACCCCTGCAAATTTGCTCTCATCTTTCACTAAAGCCAAATCAGCAGCTTTCAGGGTGCCGTCAGCGTTTTCTGAATCAGGTACAGCTTGGTATTGATAAACAACAAGAGCACTGCTCTCAGTTGCTGAATCTTTAATCCACTGGAAAGCTTTTTCGAATGCCGATGCATTGCCATTTGCATCCACATACTCAGTTTCTTCTCCTTCACGTAAGACAGCCATCTCATTCTCAAGTGTCGTCACCAAGCGATTCGCGTCCGCCACTCCCAGAGCTCGGTTGATGTTCTTTTGAGCCGGACCAAATACCGCCATAAATGTCGTCAACAACACCGCGACAATACCAATTGCGATCACTACTTCCACTAAGGAAAAGCCGCGACGCGAGGAAATTTGGGTTTTTCTCATAAATTCTTTCAAGTTCTGGTTTTAGAATGTGGGATCTCCATTCCCCAAGCCTGGGATTTGATCTGGATTGCGGAACATCGTTGTGTTGCCTCGCTTCCAAATCGCAAAACCACTCACCTCACGACTCCCCTTCTTGGCTTCTCTGGGCGTATCATCAGTCGGATATAAAACCCCAGACTGGACCGCAAATACCGCAGGGACAGAACCCACTGGATCGGCCAAGATACCCTCAGCATTAAATTCATAATAATAGCAGCTTTGTGGGCCGCTTATCCCTGGAATCTGCACGTCCATGGTGTTGGGATCTCCACTCAAGTTCGCGTTAAAATAAACATTCTTAGGCAATTCAACACCACGAGATTCTAAACGATCACTCCATGTATAGGTGTCATCACTGGGATCACCTGGCGTTCCTCCGTTATTGAGGTACTGCCGTACAATCCCCATGTAGCGAAGGTGCTTTTCACGCTCTTCTCCCGTTCCCCCCCCTTCGTAAATAACGACACGCGTGGAGACTCCACTCGTTTTTGCCATCCCTCGGGCTTCCGCAAACAAGCTCTCTGCCATCGAAGCTCCTGTGTCTGTTCCCTGCGCTGAGGTTGCATTTTTCATCACCTGAGCTCCTATGCCAATCAGCGTCGAGATGATCACCAATACCACAAGCATCTCGATCAATGTAAAGCCATTGCGCGAGGATCTGGTTAGGTTTTGTGTAGAGTTTTTCATGGATTGCGAGGTACGCTAGGGATTTCTGGCTGAGGTGGAAATACTTTTTTTGGAAATTAGAAGCTGCCTGACTCAGCCCCCTAAAAATGTATATACAAAGTAGTACCCTCACTCTGCAAGGTCAAGTCCGCAAATGCCCTCATAAAGCAGTGAAAAAAAGTGATTGGAATCGTCCCTCCAGACTGTGTAGTGTGCCTCAGTTTTCTATGATCACATACAACCCATCAAAAAATCCACGCTCCCGAAATGGCTTCAGCCTTCTCGAGGTACTAGTTGTCATGACCATCATTGCGGTTCTCGCTGCGGCAATTTATCCAGTAGCCGGGAAGCTCATCCGTGACTCAAAAAGGGAGAAAAACCTTGAAATCGCAACCATCATTGAACGCGGCGTCGAAGATTTCTACTCAGACTACGGCTACCTCCCTATTGAGACTGGCAACGATAATCAACTCTCCAAAGCCGAGGTAATCGACCTCCTCAATGAGCTGGCTGGGCTGAATGATAGCGATAGCTCACGTAATGTGGACGGCAAAAACTTCATTGAGGCCATTCCGACCGCAAGCAGCGGCAGAACTGGTGTTGAATATGCAGCAAATGAATCCATTTCAGATCTCATTTCGAGTTTCGGCACCGACTTCCACATCATTCTTGATGGCGATTACGACAATACCATCCAAGAACCATTCGCTGGTGACACCGGTAAGTCAGCTCGCAAAGTCAAAGGAAAGCGCTCGCTCATATGGAGTTACGGCGAACAAGACAAAAATGCTGGCATTCCCAACAACGCTGAAGATCTCGAAGAACCCGAGTCTCTCTCCACCTCTTGGCAATAAGCCCCCTAGAATCACTCGGCTCTGCCCTTGACGGATCGCAAAGAACTGCTTCACTCCCGCTGCATCAATCACCAAGACACTATTGTGAACGCATACGAAATTTACCAAAACATCAAACCATCCATCATCGTGGACCTCTTCCAATGGATGCGTAACGAGGAGCGCGAACTCTACAAAACAACCGTAGCCACCCTCGCCAACGACCGTAAACTTCGACCCGTCTTCATCCAAAAGAAGCCAGTCGCCGACCAAATTGCTTGGATGCACAAAACTCTCAAGCTTAAGTCCTGTGACATGGTGGGCGAGCACCTCTTCCAAGTCTATTTCATGCAAGGCCAACAAGACCTCCTTGTCAGCTTCTGTGACGCCATGGACATCGAGCACGATGGCAAAGGCTCAGTAGATGGAGACCTTCCTGAAACCCTCGATGCAGATAAGCTCAAGGCAGCTGTCGATACCCTCGTGGAAAAATTCGATCCACAGCTCGTCAGCCTCTACCTTCGCGTCTTCAACCTCCAGACCGAAAATGGTTGGGATTCACTCACCGAGCTGATCGCTTCTGATGATCGCCTCGCACTTTCAGCAGCATAACCCGCAGGAACGATGTCTGAATCCATTACATTCGGTGAACGCCAAGACAAAAAAGCGGTAGAGGAAAAGCCAATCTTTGCCCCCAAGTTTGACGAACATGGCTTGATCCCTTGCGTCGCGATGGACGCAGAGACAAAAGAGCCACTCATGCTCGCATACATGAATGAGCAATCACTCAAAATGACCCTCGAACTGGGGGAAGTCGTCTATTACTCACGTAGTAGACAAGAAATCTGGCACAAAGGCGCCACATCTGGCCACACCCAAAAAGTCGTCGAAATTCGTACAGACTGTGACCAAGACGCTGTTATCGTCTACGTCGATCAACAAGGTGCTGGAGCATGCCACACCGGCCGAAACTCATGCTTCTACCGTAAAGTTGACCTCGAAGCCGGCAAAGCACCAGCTGGACTAGCCTTTACAGAAGACCTCACCTTCGACCCTGACGCTGTCTACAAAAAATAGCCGCCAGCATATTTATATTTCGCTTTTCGCATGAGCCACCCGCACCTCTGTGCCGGTGGCTTTTTTTGTCCCATACAAGCACTCAACACCAATCCTTCTTGCCATCACTCTCAATCCATTGCTACCCTAACACACTCATCTAACAATAAATAATCATGACCACGCGCGAAGCCACAATCGCCCTCAATCTCCTCCCAAGAGTAGGGCCAGTACGTGTCCGTCGCCTGATTGAGGCATTGGGATCCGCCTCAGCTATTCTTCAAGCCAGCAGCTCTACGCTTTGTAAAATCAAAGGGATCGGCAGAGAGACTGCAACGATGATCACCCACTGGGAGGACCACGTGGACCTGTCAGCAGAGCTACAAGAAGCACAACAACGAGGCATCCGTATCATCACTCAAGAAGACCCACTCTACCCCTCCACACTCTCCCACATCTATGACCCACCTTTGGCTCTCTACGTATGGGGAGAACTTCTAGAAAAAGATAAACACGCCCTAGCCGTTGTTGGGTCGCGTCGCACCACCCACTACGGCAGAGACTGTGCACGCAAACTGAGTGCTCAGCTTGCCCAATCAGGTTTCAGCATCCTCTCAGGTTTAGCTAGAGGCATCGACGCACAAGCCCACCAAGGAGCTATCGAGTCCGGCGGGCGAACCATTGCTGTCATTGGTTCCGGCCTCGCTCAGCTCTATCCCCCGGAGCACATGAAGCTCGCAGAGCAAATCGCTGATGGCCACGGTGCAGTCGTCTCAGAATTCCCACTCCAACTCCCACCTGATAAGCGCACCTTCCCCATGCGCAACCGCATCGTAGCCGCTTGGTCGTCTGGTATTCTTGTCGTCGAATGCCCGAAGTGGTCAGGCTCCATCATCACCGCGAATCTCGGAAGTGAAATGGGAAAAACCGTCTATGCTGTGCCCGGTCCTATCGACCAACCCAGCTCAGCGGGCTGCAACCAATTGATTCGAGATGGAGCCACCTTAGTCACCTCAGCCCATGACATCCTCGACGACATGGAGGCGCTCCCCCTCAAGCTTGAACTCGAACTCCAACCATCCTCCACTCCACTTCCTGAGCTTGACGCTCATGAATCAACCGTCCTGCAGACCCTCGAAGCCACGGAAAGCTCACTTGACCAAATCGTCACACGCTCCCAACTCCCAGTCCCTATCGTCATCAGCACCTTGCTTAAACTTGAAATGAAAAGACTTGTTAGACAATTGCCCGGCCCTAGATACCTCCGCCGCATCCCCAGAACAGACGAATAATCCCTACAGACAAACAATCGCTGTTTCTTATCTTGCATGCACCCTCAGCCTTCTCTAACCTCGTAACAATCACAGGAAAATCTTGAATAGAAACAATGTTGGCACGCTGCTTGCTCTCACTCATTCAAGACCAATTGTTTTAAGCTATGAAAAAAATCGAAGCAATCATCAAGCCATTCAAACTCGAAGAAGTGAAAGAAGCTCTCGCCGAAGTCGGCGTTCAGGGCATGACTGTGACTGAAGTCAAAGGCTTTGGCCGTCAAAAAGGCCACACTGAAATCTACCGTGGTTCCGAGTACACAGTAGACTTCCTTCCTAAAGTGAAGATCGACATCGTCGTCGACGACGAGCAAGCACAGACTGTGGCTGAAGCCATCGTCAAGAGCGCTAACACCGGTAAAATCGGCGACGGTAAAGTATTCCTCTCCACTGTCGACGAAGCGATCCGCATCCGTACCGGCGAAACTGGCGCAGAGGCTGTTGCTGTCAACTAAGCCATCTCACCGCATTTTTTCTAAGCCGCACAACTTTTGTTGTGTGGCTTTTTTATGTTTAGTGGTAACAACTGCGGGCAGATGAAGATGTCATCCAAGTTTGTGATTCGCCTCGGCGTTTGGTCCGTCCTCATGCTTTACCTCTTTTGTGACCTCATTCTTTTCGAAGGCCCACTCAAACAACAAGTCTACCGACTCCAAGGCAGCCCTGCAAAGAAACTTGGCAACGATATCGAAAGAGGCATTGTCGCCCGCGTCTTCACCAAGCCCATCCTCCTCAGCCAAGTCGACTACGCAGTCGACGAACAACTCTGGCGCTCCGGCCGCACACGCGAAGAAATCAGTAACTCCCAACGCACCGCCCTCCGCAGGATTGCCCTCGCTGAACTGTGTGATCACGCCTTGCTGAGAGAAAAGGTCGCCCTCAACGACAAAGAATTTCCAGTCAGCGAAGAAGAAATCAATGCTGCTATGCAACGCTTCGCCAGCCGTTTTAGCACGCCTGAAGAATTGCAAAAAGCCATGCTTCAATTCGGGTTTGAAGGTGAAAAAGAGCTCCGATTCCGAATTGCAGCCCGCCTCCAACAACAAAAATACCTCAACCACCATATCGCACGAGGGATCGCCGTCACCGACGAAGAAGCCAAAGCTTGGTACAAAGATCACCAAGAACAGCTCCAAACACCTCAGCTCTACCAGCTGCGCCACATCTTCCTCTCAAAACTCCAGCACAATGAGGATGAGGCCGTACAAGCCCTCCGCGAGGCCCAAGAATTCCTCCAGTCTGGAACAAATGACTTTAACTCGCTTTCCCTAAAACTCAGTGAAGACCCGCGCAGTAAGGACCACGGTGGATCACTCGGCTGGATGTCCCTTCAGCGCCTCCCCGCTGACTTCGCTCAAGCCGTCGAGAAACTAAAAGTCAACCAAACCAGCCTCATCGAAACCACCATCGGCTGGCACCTCGTCGAACTCACCGACACGCAAGCCTCCACCCTCCGAAGCTTTGACGAGTCCAAAGCTGAAATCGTCGCTGCCCTAGAAACCTCCCGCCGCAAAGCTGCAGTCAAAGAATACCGCAAAAACCTCCGGCTTCAGCACCCAGAGAAGATCGTCATTCACGAAGCTCTGCTCAGCGCCGATTGGACTGAATAACTAGCGGAGTCACTCTAGGCACCACGCCCAACTCCGAGGATAAACTCAGAGAGAAGTGTTAATCCATCTCGAGTCGATACCGCTGGACACTCGAGTCCACTTCCTGACTCCAAGCATCAATGCCTCCAAGCATGCCTCGTGTCCCCTTCAAGCCATGCCCTTGGAACCAAGCGCAGGTGTCTAGAACTCGGCTTCCAGTATGATCATAGAGGATGATGACACTGTCCTCTTTCGCGGTACCAAAAAGCTCTTGCTGTCGCTCTTGCGTCATCAACTCTGAGCCCTCAATGGCCACAGCTTCATGTTCCTCCCTTGTTCGTGTGTCCAAAAACACCATGGACTCACCAGCTTCTCGTAACTTTTGCACTTCTGCCGGGGTGATCAGCATCGCCGCGTCGACTTCGTGGCTCTTCAGCACGTGATCGATCGCCTCCCCCACTGCTATCTCATTTCGCTGACAGACTTGCTCGAGCGTCTCTTCATCCTGATAGGCACAGGAGCTGCAGCCGCCGATGTGGTACTCCGCAAAAAGTGCCCTGCGTGCACCGGGATAAGTACGCAGAAGAGAAGCCATCGTTGTTGTGGGTGTAAGCTCAGCCATGTCGCGGCCACACTAATCACATCTCCTTGTATTTTCCACTGTTTCTTACCCAACAATTATGCCTAGCTATGAGTGCCATGAGCGAGAAGCCTGAAGAGCAATACGAAGAACCCAAAATTTACCTGCTGCCCAACCTAATGACAGCGGGCAACCTCTGCTGTGGCTTCTTTGCTGTCCTCACCATTTTCAAAGGCATGCAGCACTCAGACTTCTCTGAAGCCTATAGGTTTTATCAGCAGGCCATCATGCTCATCTTCGGCTCCTGCATCTTTGACCTCCTCGATGGGCGACTCGCTCGCCTCGGAGGCCAAGAATCTCCCTTCGGCCAAGAATTTGACTCCATTGCCGACGTCGTCTCCTTCGGCATGGCCCCCGCCTTGCTCGTTTCCAAAGCTGTCCTTTTCCCACTTTCCGAACAACTCGGTGACTTCAAACTCGGCTGGGCAATCGCCTTCATCTACCTGCTCTGCGGCGCCATGCGCCTCGCTCGCTTCAACTGCCTCGCCAACATGCCAAAGCGCCCAGGAGACAACCTCGATTTCCGAGGCATTCCCATCCCAATGGCCGCAGGCTTCATCGCCTCCATCACCTTCCTCATCATCCACCTCTACAACGACCCATCCAAAACCGACCCGAACCTCGGCGCATGGAACTATGTTCTCGCCGCCACCATGCTCGGGCTCTCAGCTCTCATGCTCAGTAACGTGCGCTACCCAAGCTTTAAAAAAGTAGACTGGCGTACCAAAGGTTCCCTCTGGGGCGTCGTCATCGGTGCCATGTTTTTCATGCTCTTGCTCAATGAACAAACCCGTTGGTACACCCCAACCCTCATCTTCACCCTCTACCTCCTCTATGGCCTCATCCGCCCCTTCCTCTCCAAACGTATGCAAAAAACACTCGAGGAAAAAGTCGAAGGTTGAGTTCTATTTTTTATAAAAAAAGGTAGAAAATTAAATTTATTTAAATAAAAATTGACCTCTAACGGTATTTTTTTATAAAAACAGGATCAGATTTACCACCCTGACCTGATGACCCCACTTCGCACATACGTCTTTCTCTGCTCAATTTGGATGATGAGCTCCGCATGGCTAGCTGCGAATACCTTCACGCACGTTGTCATCGACCCCGGCCACGGAGGAAAAGACAAAGGTGCGATCTGGGGCGGGGTTCGAGAATCTGACCTCAACCTCAAAGTAGCACACAAAGTAGCCAATCTTCTCCGAGCGCACGGTATCCCCGTCACCATGACTCGCTCCAGCGACCAATGGGTCAGCCTCACAAGAAGAGCGAGTATCTCAAATAGATACCGGAACACGCTCTTTGTCTCAATCCACTTCAATGCCAGCACCCATACATACGTGCGAGGCGTTGAAACCTACTACGCCAGCGCAAATGGACGTCGCTTAGCCGAATCTATTCAAAGCCAAATGGTCCAGACACTGGGCCTCAAAAACCGCAAGACCCGCCTCGGTGGCCAATATGCGGTTCTCAATAAAACGAGCTGCACTGCGGTACTCGTTGAGTGTGGCTATATCAGCAACTACTCTGAGAGAAAAAAGTGCAAGCGCTCATGGTACCAGTCGCTCGCCGCAAGCGCCATCACCTCCGGCATCCTCGCCTACCGCTAAGCTCCCTTGATGGCCCCCATAGCACTGAAAAAAGATCGGCGTATAACCTTTTCATCAAGAGCCGCACTTGTTAGTTCACTATGCGTGATCCGCATTCTAACTATCCTCTTTCTTTCTAGCCTTGGTCTCAAGGCCCAGCACTACGTCCAGAGCAACGAGCAACCACCACAGTTTCCCAGAGAATTCCGAGCGGCTTGGATAGCTACCGTTTACAATATCGACTGGCCGAGTAAAAAGGGCCTGCCTCCTGCGACACAGAAGGCCGAGCTTATCGCCATGCTGAATAAAGCTCAGAGCCTCAACCTCAATGCGGTCATCTTCCAAGTCCGTCCCAATGCAGATGCTCTCTATAAATCAGGCTACGAGCCCTGGAGCCACTGGCTCAGCGGCACAATGGGAAAGTACCCCGGTTACGACCCCCTTGCTTTTTGTATCAAGGAAGCTCATGCAAGAGGCATTGAAGTACACGCTTGGTTCAACCCCTTCCGAGCCCTCCCCAATAAAGACCTTGCGACCTCATCCAAGCACGTGACCCGCACCCACCCCCAGCACGTCAAAACCTACAAAACATACAAGTGGCTCAACCCTGCAGATAGCTTCACCCAAAAACGCGCACTCGCTGTCATCCTCGATGTCGTGAAACGCTATGACGTCGATGGTGTCCACATCGACGATTACTTTTACCCCTACCCCACCGTCGTCAATGGACGGCCCAGCCCAAATTTTCCAGACGGTAAAACGAACGCCCAGCGCCGAGCCTATGTCGACGCCTTTGTCAAAAACATGTACCAATCCGTCAAAGCGACTAAACCTTGGGTGCGTGTTGGTATCAGCCCCTTTGGTATCTGGCGGCCCGGCGTTCCCACCGGAATCGAAGCTGGCATCGACGCCTACGACCACCTCTGTGCCGACTCCCGAAAGTGGCTCAAGAACGGCTGGCTCGATTACTTGTCCCCACAGCTCTATTGGCGCGACCAACCCACTAAACAATCCTACAGCCTCCTTCTCAATTGGTGGCGTCAGCAAGGCACACGCCCAGTCTGGCCAGGCATAGCCACCGCGCGTATCAAAAGCACCGAAGACCCTGGTCGCCCCGCATCTGAAATTACCAAACAAGTGCAACTCAGCCGCAGCATCGGCCGCAACTGGGCCGGTTCCATCCACTGGAGCATGAAATCCCTCATGCAAAACCGTGGGGGCATTACCACCAGTCTACAAAAAGGCGCCTACTCCGTCCCCGCTCTCGTTCCCCCCATGCCCTGGATCTCATCGAAAGCCCCTAATAGCCCCATCATCGGTGCCAGTAAATCTGGAAGCAACACCATCCTCAGCATCACCCGCGTGCCTGGAGTCCAAACCTTCGCCATCCAAGTGCGTTATGGTAAACAATGGAGCTCCGTTGCCGTCGTCTCCCAACGCAGCATCAGCCTCAAAGGACAACCATCGGCCATTGCCGTCACCGCTGTCGACCGCTACGGTACCGCCAGCGCCCCCCGCGTCATCACCCTCCACCTGCGCTAAGCCCCCTCCATTTCATACACTCATTTGCTAATCAGCATTGACATCTTCCAGCCCATCAGCCATCCGCAGGCCCTTGATGACACCATTTCTAGCTTTACAAGTGCTAGAAAAGATGCACAGATCATCAACGTAACTTAATTGTCAATCGAGGCTACAGAACTATGAAGATCAAACTCTTTCTCACTTCATCCCTACTCGTCTTAGGAGTTTGGCTAGCTGCAGCCTACGTTCATACCGTCGACATCTCCAGCTATGTCACTGAGGATAATACACAGTTACAGGCCAATCTTCCAACTAGCGAGACGCCCACAGTTGAGAGTTTCACAGATCAAGAAGAAGAGCCAAAACTTCAGGCCACCCTTGCAGGCCAACCCTAATTTTTTTGTTAACGTTTTCTTCATAAAACATTCACTGGTAGCAACTAGAGTCCACCAACTAACAAAAAATAAAATAGCCATTTAAAGCTATTTTTTACTTGCTCGCAGCCTAGTTATACTGCTTGGAAAGAGCGTGCCCAAGAAATACCTTGGAATAAAAGCACCTCCTATCTCTCCCAACCAAAGTAACAAAAATACAAATTATGCAGACCCCTCGCTACATAATGGCTCTATTGTTGAGCTTGTGCCTACCGCTGAGCGCTGCCACTGTAGGATACAGCGGCCTCACAGGTGCGGTCTTTGACCCAGATGGCCTCAACAGTACTGGCGACGCCCTCGAGCACACTCTTCTAGGTAGCCTCAGCTTGAACGACGGTGATTCGATCACCTTCAACACTACGAATGGGACCTTCAGCACAAGCACTGGCCAGAGTGGCACTGTGGGAATCGCAAGCACCTACGAATCCAGCACTGGTGATCCCTACGCTGTATTTAATTTCTCTACCATCAGCATTGATGCGGGCGTAACCATCGAAGTCGAAGGTAGCAATGGCTTAGCCATCCTTTCTCAGGGAGACTTCACCCTCAACTCCAACCTCGACTTCAGCGGGCAAGACGGCACTTTCGGCACTAGTTGGCGTGATATAGGCAGCGCTCCAACAGCGGGAGGAAACATCTCACTCGTTGCGGAAGGGACGATGAGTATCGGCTCAGGAGCATCAGTGAACGCCAATGGAGGCGATGGAGGTAACGTATACACATGGTGGAACCCCGCCCCAGATGGTGACCAAGGCGCTCAAGCGGGCGACATCAGCCTAGCAGCCAACAACCTCATCCTCAATGGCTCAATCGAAGCTATAGGAGGCACAGGCGGTGACGGCCGCAACCAAGGAACTGATAATGGAGGCAGTGGCGGTGACGGTGGAGACATCGTTGTCGTCGCCGATGCCTACAATGTCACAGGAGGCACGATTGAAAACACCGGGGGGGCCACAGGCGGAGGAGCCAACCCAGCCACACCTGTCGTTGGTGAGGACGGCACCTTCAATGGAGCTCTAACTGATAACCCCGGAGGCGGAGCCATCCCTCTGCCAGGAGACGATATCATCACGCCTCCCTCATACATCGCCATCCCTGAGCCCTCTTCAGCCTTCCTCATCGTCACAGCTGGATTGCTCTACCTCATGCGCCGCAAGCGCTGCGCCGCTTAAACTCAGTCATTTAAAACCGTAAAAAGCCCCATGGAGTATCGCCTCCACAGAGCTTATTTGAAAATTTAGGACACAGCCCAAGAATCTTTGACAGAAGAAGTGAAGCCTTCACGATCTCCAAGCTTCCAGAGAGCAATAGGCCCTCATCTTGGCTGCGCGCCGCTATGCGTCGAGCAATGTACTACGGCTGTAGAGTGAAACGACAGGGATGCCGCGTGCTTCAATTGCTGCACGCCCCCCCTCCTCGCGATCCACAAGGACCAACGCAAATTTAACAGTACCACCTGCCGCTTCGATCGCATCAATTGCCTTCAAGGTTGAGCCACCAGTCGTGATCACATCATCCACTACCACCACTTGATCGCCCTCTTTGAAATTACCCTCGATCTGCTTGCCCCGGCCATGCCCTTTAGGTTCTTTGCGGATGTTGAATACCTGAAGCATTTCTTCTGGATGCTCAATCGCTGAACTCATCCCAACAGCCAATGAAATAGGATCTGCCCCCATCGTCATCCCACCAATCGCATCAATCTCTAGCCCCTCAGCTTGAATGCGTTCGCGAACCGCCTGCCAACCCAATTGACCAACCAGTCGCGCACCCACCGGATCTAAAGCCGTCACACGACAATCGATGTAAAGGTCCGACTTCGCCCCAGAAGCCAAAGTAAATTCACCAGTACGTACTGACTTTTCCAATAAAATTGCTTTCAATGCATCGTAAGTCTCAGACATGCCCGCAAGATCATCACCACTCCCAAAAATGTAAATAAGAATCCCCATCTTACTTTCACGATATCAACCTAACAGAAATCATTTCCTTGACTTTTCCCTATATCACGAGTATCGAGCGCCAAGATCCAATGCAAACACAGCGAGCGATCGCGACCAAATATTCCCCTCATCTCCCATGAAAGTCACACGAATCCTTCTAAGCAGCCTTTTCCTACTGGCTCTGAGTACAGCAACAAGCTCTGCAGCAACTATCCGCGACGCCGTATTTGACCCTGACCCAGCAGGTTACGTCAGCTACGGTTCTCTCAGTCTCACTGGTTCAGAAACCCTCGAATTTGACACCGATAGCGGCGAGCTAAAGATTAATAACACAGTACAAACCTATGTCGCTGTCGATGTCACCGCTGACAATGGAGATACTTACAAGGCTTTCATCTTCGATTCTTTCAACGTCGGATCCAATGTCACCATTGATGTTATACCTGGTACCCCAAACGCGGCGCCAGTAAACGGATTAGCCATCCTTTCAATCGGTGATTTCACTCTCAACACCCTCCTCGAATACGGAGACGCCACCACTGGTCAGGGGAATCCGGGCGGAAATATCTCACTCGTCTCGCAAGGTGATATGACACTGACATCAGTGATCCAATCACAAGGTGGAAACGGTAAAAACAGTGATGGCTACGATGCTGGACTCATCACTATCGCTACTGGTGGCCTTCTAGATGCCAGTTCGGCAACCTTCGATGCTGACGGTGGTGATGCCGATCCCAAAAAAAATGGCAATGGTGGAGACGCTGGCACGGTCACTATCTTCGCCAACGAAATCACCGGCGACTTCAATGATCTCAATATCACAGCAGCAGGGGGGGCTGGAAATGGGACAGGGACGAGTAGCGGTCTAGATGTGAACCCACTCGACTTTACCGATGTGGATTTCCCAGATGGCGACCTCAGTTACCTCACGACAGCGATTCCTGAACCAAGCAGTGCCCTACTTGCTCTTATTGCTGGAAACTTCTTCTTGCTGCGTAGAAAACGCGCATAATTAACGCTAACGCAACCACCCCTTTTTTATGGCCCACACCACACGGTGTGGGCTTTTTTTTGCGCACAACAAGGGCATAACAAGGGCATAACAAGGGCATAACAAACTGAATTACATTGACTTCGCACACAGCAAATGATCCAATAACATACTTATTTTACCACTTTTTCTGTTAGAATAGGCAAACAACCCCCCAGTATCATGTATCTCCCAAAACACATTCTCCCCCTAGCTCTCTGGGCTACTGCCCAAACCTCTCTCACCGCAGCCACAGCAATCACAGGTGCAGCCTATGACCCTAATGACCCTGATACAGGACTCGTCAGCAACGGCACACTAGCCCTCACCAGTGGCACACTCACTTTCGATTTACCCACTCGAAGCTACTCAGGCAGCAGCTCGGGAACGGGCACATTCCTCACGACCCCTGATCCCAATTACGACGACTATGTCGTCTACCTTTTCGATTCTATTGACCTAGGAGCGGGGGTTACGATCACAGTGAACAATGCTGGTAACACTAGCCCAGGCATTGCCCTACTATCACTATCCAACATCACACTGAATGCTAACTTGAGCTACAACTCATCGTCCGTTAGCAATGACGGCGGTGACATTGTTCTGGTTGCAGAAAACACTCTCTTAGTAAATTCGACCATCAGCTCTGTAGGCCGGACCGCAACCCAAGGTAATCAATCGGGGACAGATGGAGGTAACATCACGCTAGCTGCAACCACCATGAACCTGCAAGGCGCCACGCTCACAACTCAAGGAGGAAGTGGTCACAATAGCAACAAACCCAAGGGTGACGGAGGTACTATTGACCTGTTCGCCGCCAACCTCACAGGGAGTTACACGACCAATGTCACGCAAGGTGCTGTGGGTTCAGGTGGCCTCAATGGCCAAGTCGTCGTCCATCCTGGACTCGCCTACCTTCAGGTTCCTGAACCGAGCACAAGCATGCTAGCCATGCTTGGCATCATAGGCATGTCATGCATGCGCCGAAGACATCGCTAGCAAAGCGAACTCTATTCCCCCTTCACTTCCTCGCTCAAATTAATCAATGGGATCATTTGTTCACCGAGTGTGACGCGAGGCACGGTACCACTCCACTTCTCGACAGCGCGGAGTTTGATCAAGTCTGGACTCTCACGCAGTGCCTCACCTTCAATCCGGATAGCTTCTGCACGAGCCTTCGCTTCGGCTACAATTTCATAAGCTTTGGCATCGGCGAGGAGCTGTCGTTGCAGAGCCTGTTGCTCTGATGCTTCTCTCTCAGCTTCGGCCTGAGCAATTTTTTGTTGCTGCTCCGTTTTGAAACGCTCAAATTCAGCTTTCTGTTGTTCCGCCTTTTGTTCTTGGCGCTTTTTCTCATGGACCCCCTCAACAATCGTACGAGGCAAATCCACGCGGCGCATCAATACGTCATCCACCAAAATCCCTTTTGCAGCGAGTTCTTGAAGTCCCTCCTGGATCTGTTTCTGCATGCTAGATTGGACCTCGTTTTGATAAAAATCCTCAGCTCGCACGACGCTCTTGCCTGCTTCGCGGGTCAGTGAGCGTACTTTCGGAATCAAGTGAGTTTGCTTGAGTTTGTCAGCATCACCAGTTTCCTTGAAAGCTTCCGCTGCATATTCGGGATTCACGCGCCACTTCACCGTAATATCCACCTCTGTTGAGAGCTGATCCTGAGACGGCACTCCGAGGTCATTGAAAGTTTCCTCTTGGTTACGACAATCGACTTTATAGACCTTCTTTAATGGATTAATCAGATGGAACCCTTCGGTCATTTCTTGCTCGTCGACCTTACCGAAGAGAGTGGCCACCCCGACGTGCCCAGAGGGAATCGTGGTGAAAGGTGCAAAGATTGAGAGGAAGATGAGCCCAAAAACAATGAGCACAATCACCCCGATGAGTTTACCAGTAGCTTGTGGATTTGACATGTGCTCACCCTGTTGAGAATTGCCTCAACTCGCAATGGTAATTCTGTGCCAATTTTCTCATCAGCGATGATTTCCTAATCTATCTGCAATGCCCGTGGTTGCGGCGAACTAGCGATCGCACACGCGCCGCTAACTCAGCTTCCTCAAATGGATGAATCAAAACCCCGTCAGCACCAGCATCAAAGCCTTGAACCCGAAACTGGGCCCCCACTTCGTAACTCAGCAAAATAATGGGTGTGTAGTCACCTCTCTCACGTAGCCTGACTAGCATCTGCATCCCATCCATCGCTGGTAAGGCATGCTCGATCACACAGGCGTCAAAAGCTTGCTCAGAAAGACAAGCCAGTCCCTCCTCCACCGTAGCAGAGCATACCACATGAGCGCCATCGGCTTCGAAAAGCTTCTGAAGCCGTTCGCAGAGAAGGGTATTGTGTTCTACCACCAATAAATGCATGTAGAGAGACTGAGCCAATCAACATTAAGCGCAGCTTAAGTTGGACTCAGAATCCCCGCAGAATCGCCATACATGCTTTTGTCAGAAAGCCTTATACCATTGAGCGAATCGCGTAGGGTAAACTTCACTAGGCTTAACCACACTTCATTCGTGTATTCCGAGTCGAGAGATGGCATTACTCAACATCCACTGTCAGATAAAACTCGTAGCTAGCGCCCTTGGTATCTTTTGCCTGAACCCTGAAGGTATTCTCACCCCGGTTTTCTCTTTCAGGTCCATAGTTGGTAAAGAAAGTATTCCCATCTTGGACGTATGCCCAAGATGGCCCGCTGAGGACTTCGAAAGTCAATGCCTGCCCTTCAGGATCTTCAACAAGTTCGTCGAGTGGGAACTGCCAGCCCACATGTCCCACCTTCACCTTCGGTCTGAAACTAGCCAAAGCTTCTTTCGCAATAGGCGCCATGTTGACAGATCCTGGCTCAGCTTCTGTGAGACTAGCATGATAGAGGTCCGCGAAACGGGCCCCTTCACGCCTCTTAAAGTTCAGATGGAGCGGTTTCCCCACCTGCTTCCCGCCCGATTTACTCAAAATGTGTAGCTCGAGGTCACCATTGCCTGACTTCTCGGCGAGCACAACCTTCTTGCTTCCATCCATATAGAAGGCTTCCACTTCGTACCCGTGTCCAGTAAGTTGGGCCCGCAAGGTGTATAGCTTATCAGCCTGCATCGGCTTCGTTGTCACGGTCTCCCATCGCTCGCGCAATGAAATTGCATGGCGCTTTTGCGGGCGCACATAACGGGCATTCCCTTTCCAGCCCTCGCGCGTTTTTGCAAATGAAGGATTTGGCAACCATTCCTCAGTAGTGCGGAAACTCCAGGTGGCCCCCTTATGCGAATCGCCTAGCACACGCCATTCGTACTCAGTCTCCGGCTTGAGCTGGTAGGCAACATAGGCTCCAAGCTCATCTGGTTTGATCCGCTGCATCGTCTTCGGTTTTCCCGCTTCACGGAGGATAATCTCGGCACCCTCAAGCGCTCTTCCAGCCACAAAGTTAAAGTGAACCTCGCTAGCAGCAATGCCACTTGCTTGATCAGCAGGTAGTGGCCGCACCGCATAGAAACCATCCTTGTATTGAGCCAGCTGCTTCTCTGGTAATAAAGCACTGTGCACCATGAAATCATCCACAACACCCTCAAAACGTCCAAAACCAAAACGACTCGCAGCATAAGTTTGCATCGCACGTACTTTCGTCTCAGCAACCTGCTTGCCATCAAAAAAGAGCACAAGCTTGCCAGCCATTTGATCCAGGCCAAACGCCACATGATGCCATTTCCCAGCTGACCACTGCACCGCTGCTTCCAAGGTTTTCACCTCTTTCGATCCATGTGCATTCACCGTCAACTTGATCCCTGAAGCGGTTCTCTGGAGGTTGAAAAAGTCACGGCCATACATCAAGGTGATCGGCTTTTTCGGAGAGACACTCTTTCCTTCTAATTGGAACCAAGATGCTATGGTGAAATCATCTTCTTCGAATGGATAGATGTAGCCCTCCGCAGGAAAAGCGGCATTGTTCCCCCGTTGCACATGGCCGTCCACGTATGCTACCGGCTTGTCCCCCTGTCCATTCCACTTAGTCACCGACTTAGGTAAATGTAATTGAGCGCGATGCGCGTGTTTACTTCCTAACAAGTTAGGAATCGTGTTTCCACCTTTATCAAAGGTATACAGGGCCCGCATCTTTGGCTCAGGAACTTTGAGTACATAGCGGCGCTCACAGAGATAACCAGAGTCATCACTGAGGCGCACACGAGCTTCATAGCGGCCAGGCACCATCTTGGCAAATGCCTCCTGATCCAATTGCAACTCCAAGGATGCCTTCCCATTTGCTTGAAGTGCCACCTCTGCTTGTTTCGCTTTGAGCCAAGGCTCAGTGACTTCCACCTTCACGGTGAGTGCTTTAGCTTCGGCATTTTCAAATGCGATTCGCACCTTTGTGGATGCGTCCGGACGCTCATCCTGACGCAGCACCTTGAAGAAACCAGTGACCGGGCGCGCAAAAAATGGATAGGGCGGGACGGGCCCATGCCGCAATGGGACTACCGACGGATCACCATAAATGTTGATCTTCGCACCCGTCATCGGAACAACGCGCGTCTTGCGATAAAGGGCGCCGTACCAGCCCCAGTGGGCTTCTCCGACACTTTTACCATCAAACAACAAGTCATGTTTCGTCAGCCTATTCTGAGCCGCATAACGTTGGTCACCTCCATAGCCAGTCACCGACCCAGTCCCCCCCGAGACAGCCACACTGTGAAATCGAAGGGCGGTGTACACGAGGTTTTTAGGGTGTTGGATTTGACCAATATCACATGCTCCCAAGGTCAAGACCGTTGGCCACTTATCATGGGCTTTATTAGCGAGATCCACGCTACGAAGTCCAGACATCCCCATCGGTCCTCCATGCGAATGGGTGTTCATGAATCCCACACCAAAATCTTGGATGATCTCAAAATTCGACGGTGACTCACTACCATCCCGTGCCGGCACTGAAGGCATTCCAACACTCGCAGCCCGGTGACCAGAGGTCACTAGCGTGTAATTGATCCCCCGCTCATTAAGGAAACGAGGAATCTCCATTTCTTTGCCGTATTCGTGGACATAGTGATAGCGCCAAGCAATGTCTTCCTCGTTATCGTAGCGGATAATCCTCTTGAGAATCACATCAATATCCTCCGCTTTCCCCCACTCACTCTCTTCGCCGTAATACGGAATGCGACCCACAAAAACCTCCGGCTCTAGAGTCGCTTCAGGATTGGGGTCCTTGCTGGCATCGAGAAAGCCAAGCTTCTCAGCATCCCAATCTGTGCCGAGGTCAACAAAGGGATAGTCTGACACTACTTCGCCCCATTCTACATATTGCTTATCTTCCTTGCGGGCCATCTTCTGGACTTTTTGCATCTTAGGGCTCGCAAGCTTCTTAGGGTCGGTCTCACGGAAGAAATTTTTATACTTCTGACTGTGGCGAATCCTCAGCATCGGCACTGTCCCCTCGTCAGGCCGTGAATCACCGATAAATAACACGTACTTCACCCCAAGATTCTCATAGTTCTGTTTGAGATAGTCCAAGATATCTAAGCCGTGCACCCTCCCCGGAAACGCCCCACGCTCACGTGCTCGTGCCCCAGCTTCAGATTTACCTGACCAATCATTTTCAGTAGCCAGATAGACATTAAATCCACGGTTCTCGACCTTGTTAGTGATGAAGGGCTGAAGGGCCTTCAGTTTGTGGGTCAGGTCATTCGTGGTGACAATCAGATAGCCGTCTTTTCCATTGCTGACAGCCTTGTCCTTAGGGCTAATATTTTGAAAACGCGCAGGCTCAGCAACTCGCTCTCCAAATGCCGCAGGAATCCTGTCATCCGCGGAGATGGGCGTCGGCGCTATGGCACAGATGCCAAGCATAGCTAGGGTTAGGTGGTAGGTGTGCATACTTCAATACTATGTCATTACACCATAGCTACCTTACACAGAAAGCCAGATGTCACCGAGGGGTACAGGCAAAACTAAAACCTCACCCACAAAAAAACGCACCATGGAATTCCATGGTGCGCTAAGAAAGTGATTCTCTCGCCCTTACTGAGCTGCGGCTTGGCGTTTTTCGTAGGCAGCCTTGTTGGCTTCGTATGCCTCGGAGCTAAGCTTGCTAGCCCAGTCAGTGAAGGACTTCTCAGACTCAACAACCAAGGTACCGATCATGTCAGCGTGACCTTCACCACAAAGCTGGCCACAAACGACAGAGGTCTCAAGTTCGTTAAGTGGAGTGAACCACATAGGTACATCCTTACCTGGGATCGCATCCTGCTGTATACGCATTGGGATGATGGAGAAGTTGTGAATCACGTCAGTGGATGTCACGTTAACGATTGCTGGACGTCCTACTGGAAGTTTCAATGTGGAAGCTACAAAATCGTCAAAACCATTCGGATCGTCAGGATAGATACATGCGTCACCTGGCGTGTTCACCAAATCGCGGTCGATGTAACCAAACTTCCCATCGTTACCAGCATAGTGGAACTTCCAACCAAATTGATAACCAATCGCGCGGACACGTACTGGATTTTCCTCAAGGACACGATCGAAGGTGTCGGTACGCTCGGCCCAGAGTGGCAATGCGAAACCAAGGAGCAATACTGCCTCGATGATGATCACACCAATTTCAAGGTGTGTTGATACGTGGTTCTTTACACCGTGGTATTCTGCCTTTGGATTCTTCTTCTTAGTGAATTTGAAAAGACAAATGAAGAAGAAGATCGTCCAGCCGATAAAGAGTGCGAGCATGAACCAGGTGATAACATCCATCATGTGACCCACTTGGTCACCGTGTGCAGAGTTGTTTTCTGGAAGCCCCAACCACTCGGATGGAGAAAAGAGAGATGCGATTGTGAAGTTGCTGAACATAATGTGCTATAGCAAGTAGGTTGAGATAAATTAAGCTTCGAAGGAGTCTTCAAATTGTGGATCGAAATGTGCCTTTTCCCGACGGGCAATGCGGAAAATCATGATTCCGATAGTAGTTACGACAGGAATCACAATCGCGAGCATGAAGAGGATCGCGAGTCCTGCCGCGTTAGCTCCAGCGTGTTCAAACGCTTTAGCACAGGTGAGACATGAGAGAGCTGTGAATGCTGTCATAGGTTTGGAGTGAGTTAACTGTAAAGTTTCTTTGCCTTATTGATGAAGTAAACGCCATAGATGGGGACGATCACTGCAGTGATAGAGGCAACCCATGCCACAGCCTGCCAGAAGTCAGCATCTTGGCTCGCTCCCAGTGTGAACCCATACGCTGCAACAACAGCAAAGAAAAAGGTAACGAAGGAAATGAAGAAGATGTGAAATCCTCGAAGTGACATGGTCTTAGTTCGGTAAGTGGTTCAGAATTTACTGCCCTGGATGTTCAGGAAGTAAGGTGTCGAAAGTGATGGGATCATACATCGCAAATCCGAAAAGTGCGATGAGAATAGCACCGAAAGCCAAGGCTCCGAGGAAGATCCAGTAGATCGCCTTCTTCTCGTGGTTCAAGTGCATGAAGATCAATGCCACCAAGGTCGCCTTGGTTGTCGCAATTGCAAGACCAAGGATACAGTCGTCTCGGTCAAAGCCGTGACCACCGATGTCCATCCATGGAATTGTCGCCACAGCAACTGTGAGTACGGTTCCGATGAATAGAATACCACCGATGACGAGGTATTGCTTAAAGTGTGATTTGATTTCTTCTGGTGTGTCAGCCATTTGATTGATGAATCGTTAGCGTTAGAAAATGAGGTAGAGAGTCAGCGGCCCGTGGGGAGGCCGCCGAGCGACTTACATGAGGTAGAAGATTGGGAATACGAAGATCCAAACAAGGTCAACAAAGTGCCAGAAGAGACCACCGACTTCCACGCGGTTGGCAAGCCAATCTGGGTTGGAGAGGAACATCTTGCGTCCAAAGAATAGGTAGTAACCGAGGACGATCGCACCACCGACAACGTGAAGCCCGTGAAGACCTGTGATGGTGAAGTAAATCGCGTAGTAGTTGTTCATCTTTGGGGAGAAGACTGAGTCGAAACGCACCTGGTCACGTGGAATGGTCACTTCTTTCGGGAAGTTCTCTTTGTGAGCATCTGTGATTCCTGTGATGTCGTAGATCATGCTCGGCTGGTGGTCGTCCTTAACCTTCATCCAGTTCTCTGCAGTGACGGCATCTTTAAGTGGGGCATCAGCACTGATTTTGTTAGCTGCTACCATCTCTTCCTTGAGTTTGCCGTAGGCAACCATCTGGTGCCATGTGACACGGTAGAGGTCGACCTCAGTGGGCACGCGGCCTTCGCCTGTGAGCCAGTCTTTTTGAGTCTTAAGGTCCTCAGCGAGGAATCCACGCCAGACTTTATGAGCTTCCCAGATCTCGCGGATCTTGTCGCCACCTTCACCCTCGATATTGAGAATGGGTGACTTTTCAATGAGTGCATTGACGTTGAGTGTCTTCTTCTCTGCCTTCATCACGAGGTGACGGAAGTCGAGAGCGTCAACGTACTCATAGTGGAGGCTTGAATCACCAGCCTTACCAGTGAGCACTGTGCCGTCGAGGAGAGAAACATTTGTGTCTGCCCCAATCGTGGAGTTAGAGATACGGCCCCAGCCAGTGTTGAGTGTGAACTCAGCACCATCGGCATTGAAAACCATGTTGCCGTTCTCAAGAAGGAACTCGTTGTTTGCTTCAGCCTTCTTGACGAGAGTATTGTGTACATCCGCAGCGGCATTCTTAACCTTAGAATCGTAGTCCTTGAAACCAACAAGCTCAGGGTGCTTTGAGGTATCACGGATCTGAGTCCAAGCATCTTTAAGAAGTTGTGTACGAAGCTTCTGGTTGTGTGTGCGAGCAGTGATGAAGTATTCCTTAGCGTCTGCGAGCACATCAGCTGTGAGCTGGGTGCCAGCAGCAAAAAGAACTTTCTCGGTGAATTGGTCGCCATCGATCTCGCGAACGATATACGCATCCGCAAGAGTCAGCTTGTCTCCACCTTGCTCGATGATGGTCGCAAGGTAGTTGCCAGTTGTGCTGTCCAGCGAGAAGTTTACTGTGTCAGCTTGTACTTTGTATGCATTGCCGTGAGTAGGGTCTGCTTTGTCGTACTTGAGGTGACCTTCAACCCAACCATAGTCAGCAGTCTGTGAACCGTGGTGGTGGAACTTACCAGCGTATTCCTTGGCCTTGAAAACCATGAATACTGCAGCACATAAGATGGTGAAGCCCATGTTTGCACGGAACATCCCCCACTTGCGCAACTTCAGAGCTGCCCATGCAAAGACCACTGTCACTGAGGATGCGATCAAGATGAAGGTGTTGATCAAACCTGGTAGGACAGGAAGTGCACGCTCAGGCCATGGGTAGTCAGCAAAGACTCGCAAGAAGATGTACGAGGAGAAGAGACCACCGAAGAGCATTACCTCAGATGCGAGGAACAACCAGATAGCAATCTTGGAGTTGTTGAGCCCAGTGTCCTTGCGGGCGTTAACGATATAAGGAATTTCCATTTGAAATGATTCAGTTGGTAGTTTGAAGATGGTGATTGCCTCTAACCTTATTGAGACGCGTTACTTTCAGTGGATTCAGATTTCTTAGCTGGCTCTTCCCACTGTGGAAGGAAGTCTTCCTCGCGGTCTGGGCGGCTGTATTCGTAAGGCCCACGGTAGACTGCAACATCGAAGGTGAAGTTGCCGTGTCCTGGAGGCGTTGGTGTCGCCCACTCGAGAGTGGTTGCATCCCATGGGTTGTCATTCTCAACCTTCTTACCTGCAAACCAAGCTGTGAAGATGTTGATGATGAATGGGATCTGTGCTGCTGCGAGTACGAAAACTGCAACGGACATCACTACGTTAAGTTCAATGTTATCACGGACGATCTGACCGAATACGTTAGTGGAGTCAGCGTCGACCACGTAGGCGTCACCACCATTGTACCAACGACGGTGGAATCCTGCCATACCCTGCATAAGCATTGGGAAGAACACGAAGTTGATAGAGATCAAGGACGGCCAGAAGTGCATGTGACCGAGAAGGTTGTTCATGTGACGGCCAAACATCTTAGGATACCAATGGTAGATACCTGCGAAGAGACCAAAGAGGATACCTGGTGCCACAACATAGTGGAAGTGACCAATCACGTAGTAAGTGTCGTGAAGGTGAAGACCGACAAGGTTGAAGGCAAGTGGCAGACCTGTGAGACCACCGATACCGAACATCGGTAGGAAGGCACATGCCCAGATCATCGGCATCGTGAAGCGGATAGAACCACCCCAGAGTGAGATGAGAAGTGAAGTAATCAGAACAACCGATGGTACCGAGATCAGCACTGTAGTGATCTGGAAGAAGGTAGAGATCGCTGAGCCCATGCCTGTGATGTACATGTGGTGCGCCCATACGATGAAGGAGAGGAAACCAAGTACCATCACCGCGTAGACCATGGACTTGTAGCCCCAGAGTGGCTTGCGGGTGTTCACTGGAATGATTTCCGCTACAGCGGCGATCGCCGGAAGAAGAAGTACGTATACCTCTGGGTGACCAAGGAACCAGAACAAGTGCTGGAACAAGAGTGGTGAACCACCACCTGCCTGCTCGATCACACCAGTGGATGCGGTGTAGAGACCAGATGGTTGGAAGAAAGAGGAACCGAAGAAACGGTCGACAACCTGCATGATACCAGCAACTTCAAGTGGCGGGAATGCAAGAAGAAGAAGGAATGCTGTCACCAACATTGCCCAAACGAGGAATGGAAGGCGCATCCAAGTCATACCCTTCGCACGTAGGTTGATGATCGTAGTAATCACGTTCACCGAGCCTAACAAGGATGAGGAAATCAACATCACAAGACCGAGCAACCATTGAGTCTGACCAGTGAAGAATTGGTTAGGGTGCTGGGAATCTGCAATCGCGGAAAGTGGTGGGTAGTTCGTCCAACCAGATTTTGCAGTTCCGGACTCCAAGAAGAATGATCCACACATCATGAGACCACCGACGAGGTACATCCAGTAGGACATCATGTTGAGTTTCGGGAATGCCATGTCCACTGCACCGATCTGCAGCGGGGTCACGTAGTTACCAAAGGCACCAAAGCCTAATGGCACCACACCAAGGAAAACCATGATCGTTCCATGCATCGCACCGAACATGTTATAGGTCTCCCCTGTCACCTTGCCATCGACCAACCAACGGCCTTGCCAAGTGTCAGAAAATACCCAGCTAATCCAGGATGGGATCGGCTCGTTAGGATAAGCGATGCTCCAACGCATCACCATCATCAGGAAGAAGCCGAAGAGGAGGAACAACAAGGCGGTAATACCGTACTGAATACCAATGATCTTGTGATCAGTGGAGAAGATGTACTTTTGTACAAAGTTCGGGTTGTGGTCGTGGTGATCGTGGTCACTCATAATGTCACTCGTGGTGTAAAGGTTGCGTGGGATCTAGTTGATTTACTCGCCTGCGTCAACGACTTCTCCAGTCTTGAGATCAAGCATGGTTTCAGGTTTGAGAGCTGCTGCCTCGAACTTCTTGTCGAGAAGGGGTTTCAAATCAGCTGCAGTCAATGGCTTCTTGCCAATTTCCTTACTGATTGCGCGGATCTCAGCGACTTGTTCAGGTGAGAAAACTTCACCAACTTTGTTACCAAAGCTGTTCTGGATATAGTAAATGAGAGCAGCGATGTCATAGTCGCTCCAGCCATCAGCCATTGCTGGCATTGCTCCATTGTAGGATGATCCTGCTACATCAATAGGTCCTGTGAGGCCGTGCATGATTACCAAGGCTGGCACCACACCAGAACCTTCAACCCACTCGGATCCACCAATTGGCGGGAAAACACCAGCGGTACCCGCACCACCTGTACCGTGACAGGAAGCACAGTTCTTATAAAGGGCTGCACCCTTCTTCATGTAGGCATCAGGAGCCGCTGCAAGAAGAGGTGAGTCTTCACCTCTACTGAATTCACCACGGACATAGTCCTGCTTTACGAACTCGTCGTAGGAGAAAAGGTTTTCAGAAGAAAGAAGAACACTGCCACCGATAACGGCAACGATGAAGCCGGCGATCATGATCCAGATAGAAACTGGCTCAAGACCATTTTCGCGGAGCTGTTGTTCACGGGAAGCCGCTGCTGCATTGCGGTTCACTTCTTCGTGAGCCTGGGCAACATTTGTGGATTCTTCGAGATCCGGTTTTGTTGGATCTACTGGTTGTTGATCAGATGACATCGGAATGTGTGCGGTTAGGTGAGTTGGATTGGTGGGTTCTGCAAGTTTTTTCTAACTCGCAGAGAGGTAAAATAGGTTACTTAGCGGATGCTTTCTTCTTATCGCGTGCGTGGTTCATTGCGTATGGCACATCGCCGTCGCGCTTGAGTCCGAGAAGGTAAGAAGCCAAAAGTTGGGCTTTCTCGCCTGGTACGATTTGTTCGCCATCAGCAGTCTTAAATGGAAGCGCGTGCACTGCCCCTTGACCAAATACTGGCTCAGTCTTGAAGAAGCACTTGTTGGATGGGCAGATTGACTTCTCATTCTCAGCACGTGGATCGTAGAGGTGTGTGTAAACTGCTGTTTCCACGTTAAATTTCTCAGCCTGTGGCAACTCATCAACCTTCACACCAAGCTCTTTAGCGCGTTCCTCGTTTGCAAGGATGGCACGAACTTCCATGCGGCGACCGAAGTTACCAAGATCTGGACCCATACGGGTTTCACCGAGCCAGGCAAATGGCTCACGGTCATAGTCCCAAAGGTTTGACTCACGCATGGTGTTGCCACGGTTAGGATCTTTCTTAAACCCTGCAAGTCCATCACGACCAAGGTCATTACCTGCGTATGTCGGGCGTGAAAGCTGGCTGTGGCACTGGGCACAACCTTCTGCACCGTAGAGCTCGGAACCGTCAGTAACACGTCCAGATTTCACTGGTGTGTATGCCCCTTCTCGGCCGTCATTTCCCTCGTCGAATTGAGGAATTTCTACTGCACGCATCGTAGCGTATGGCACAGCCACTACAGCAAGCCATGGAAGCGCAAAACTTGCGATGAGGCCTACGAAGAATGTTTTTACAGTCATGGTTTCGTGAATCGTTAGAAAATATTAGAAATGATGAGAATTAAGCAGCTGGCAATGTTGGCTCGTGGTGTTCGAGCAATGTTGGGTGACTGCTGCGGCGACCGAGGCGGAGCCACATCAAGAGAAGGTGGAGGCAGAAGAATACGTTAGCGAGTGCAACAAATACCCAGCCAGTGGAGATACCTACTGTGTAGGCAAAGAGTCGGTCTTGTGAGGACTCGATTGGCACATCGAGAGCTTCGAGGCTGTACCCGTGCATGAATGCTCCGAGAATACCACAGAAGAGACCGATGAAGACCACACCGTAAAGTGAGAGCCAGAAGTGCTGGCGAATAAGACCGCCAGAGATCCACTCACGGTTAGTGACGCGGGGAACGATGAAGTAAATCGCACCAAACATGGTCATTGAGAAGAAGCCGTAAAGGGCAAGGATCTCGTATCCGTAGGTACCACCAAATGCGAACTGTGTGTAACGAAGTGCATCAGGAAGTGCCAAGATGCCACCAACTACTGTCGTTGCGAGAAGTCCAATCACACCTGCAATCGTGAAACGTAATGAGGGTGAGTGTGCGACAGTGCTGGTTTTGCCAGATGTCGTCTTGAGAATATTTACCGCAACACAAAGTGCTGGAATAATGAAGAGAACCGCAGCACCTGCTCCAACGAATTGAAGGAATGCTGGGAGTGGAGCTCCCATTGTCTTCTGCATACCTGCCCATGGGCCGATGATCGCAAGCGCCCAGAATCCGAGAAGAGCAAGCTTGTATGAGTAAACAGGGCGACCAGTCACCTTAGGAGTGATGTAGTAAGCACTCGCTACACCAACTGGGATGAAGAAGAGGAAGAGTAAGGCTGAGCGGAACCAAGCATTGATACCTGCAGCCATCACACCATTGCCGTCAGCAGCAAATGTGTTCACGAAGAGGTTACCTGTGAGGAATACCCATGGGAACCAGAAGAGCGCTGCCATCAAGTACCATTGTGAAATGTACACGTGGCCACCACGACGAACGCGGAAAGCAATCACGGACCAAATGCCAATGCCGAAGTAACAAGCAAGTAAGATAGGCCATACAAAGTCAGGGAAGTACATCCATGCTTTTCCTGTGCCTCCCCCAAGGAGAATTCCGATGGTTCCCACACTCACTGTGAAGTTCCAGAAGTGACCAATAGTGAGTACGACACCAGCCTTCTTGCTCTCCTGACGGGATAGGCGAGCCATGAGCCAGATGATTGTACCAAACGCGGCTTGCGCGGCCCAACCGTAGAGGAAGGTCGCCATATGCGCTTGGAAAGTACGACCGTAGCTGAAGAGTGAACAGTCACCGAGGAAGCCTGGTGAATGCGACTTAACGGATGCAATCACACCCAAGATGAGTGAGACCGCGAGCCATGCTGCTCCGCTGGTGAAGAAGAACATCACTGGGTGACGTAGAGAGCGGTCGATCTTCGCTCTCAATACCTTGTCTTCTACTTGTTGGCTTGTGATTTCTGATGCCATGAATCTATGTATCGTTAGAAATTGTGTGTTACTTCGTCACTTAGTCGAACTGCTTGTTGTGCTTCTTGTCAGAAGCTTTTGGGCCATCAAGAAGTCCCATTTCTTTGCCGAGGCCGAAGACATCTTCAGGCTTCACCTTCACAGTGCCGTCTCCGTTGTCTTTGTAGCTATTACGCTCATCGAGCTGCTGGCCAACGATCTTGTTGTAGATCTCAGTGCGCTCCTTACCACGCTCGGTCTCAGCATCGATACGCTCGTCAGCAACAAAGCCTTTGACGATCACAGCTGCGATAGCGAATGCGAGGAAGAGTGCCAGCCCCCACCAAAAAGTGTTGAAGCGGCGCAATGGTGTGTCTCTTAAATTCGGTTCCATGGAATGAGTGTCAGTTAAGTGTTATCTGTTTTGCTTTAGATAGTGAGTCTGTGACTCATTCTTAGTTGTGGAGATTTGCGGACTCGAGAATGCGTGGGTCGCGGTTTGGATAGATGTTCGCGCTACCAAGGTTGCGGAGGAAGACGAAGAGGAAGAACGCTCCAACTGTAACGAATGCTACGATGTCACCGAGGTAGGCTGGGTGTGGTGCAGTGAGTAGGATGTCCTGGATCACCTCACCGTTTGCATCTTTAAACTTACCCATCACTGAGAGTGACGGTCCACGCTCAGGAATGATTGCGATGTAAAGGTCTAGGATGTGCATTACGAGAAGGTAGATACAGATCGGCACGAAGAACTTCGGAGTCTTCTTCACGTAGTGTGGAAGAAGGAGTACGAATGGAAGTGCGAAGTGGAGGAACACGAGAAGCGTGCTCCAAAGGTTCCAGTTAGTGGACCCATCAGACGCGTTACGAAGAAGGAAGTAGGATGTTTCTTCAGTGATGTTTGCATACCAGATCAACATGAACTGGGAGAAGGAAACGTAAGCCCAGAAGATCACGAAGGCGTGCATGAGCTTACCCATGACGTGGTGGTGCTCTTTCGAAGTGACAGTCAGAAGGTAACCCTTCTTGCGGAGCCACCAAAGTGTGAGAATAAGCACAGCCATGGAGTTGAGCGCACAACCCGCGAAGAACCATACACCATACATGGTGGAGAACCACTTGTAGTCAGTGCCCATCATGAAGTCGAAGGCGATGAAGGTCGCAATCACCGCGAAGAATGGCATCACGACACAAGAGAGCTTACGAGCGAGAATAAGACGACGTGTCGTGGGGTTAGGATCAGTGTCCTGGTCGATAGAAATCTTACGAAGAAGAAAGATACCTGCACCAAGTACAACGAAGAAAAGAATAACACGTGTGATCCAGTTCTCGAGTGACATGTACCACTTCTTCACTTTGAGAAGGTGGTCGTATGGAACGTGCGTTGCATAAAGTTGCTGTTTGCTCGGAGATGTGTAACCACCACCTGGTGCGTGCTCGTTGATGTCTTCTGTACCTTCAACAGTCTTCGCATTGAATACGGAAACTTCTTTGAAAGGCGTCTCTTTCGGGAGTTCTTTGCCATCCTTGTCGTAGCCAATAGCTTCAACGGTCTGCTCAACGTAACGATGACGGTTCATCCACTCGTAAAGATCGTCCTGTACGGATGGAATGAGAAGTGGGATCGCGATGACGGCGAAGAATGGGAACACAAATCCAAGGTTCTCCATGAGACGACGCACACTCACCCCCCAACCTGAGTTGGTAACGTGGTGAAGAGTGGTCCAGAAACACCCACCAAGCGCGAGGGTGATGAAGAAGATGAAGGCGAAGAGCCAAGAATAGGCATAGCCAGATCCCCACGTTTCATTAGTGAAGAGGATATAACTAAGGATCGCTCCTGCTACGAAAACAACGAGTGAAATCAATTTAAGAAGACCAAGGTCTTTCTTAGCGATCTTCTCGCCATTCGCCGGGATGTCCTGTGATGTGACGTGATGTGCCATGGGACTAGTGAGTTAGTAGAGAGTGTGTGTTAGGGTGGGAAATTTACTTAGCTGCGCTTGCTTCGTAGGCATCCTTGACTTGCTCAAGCGGTGCCTTGCGTGCGTATTGGAGTGCTCGGAGGTAGGCAATGATTGCCCAGCGGTCTTTGACGTCGATTTGATAACCGAAAGCTGCCATGTTGCCGCGACCGTTGACGATGACGTCATACATGCCCCCATCAGGAAGTGTTGAGTCGATCAAGTTGAAAACGCCAGGTACACCGTAAGAAGCGACGACGCCCTTACCATTACCGGAAACACCGTGACAGATTGCACAGTTAGAGTTGAATGCGACCTTACCGCGCTTGATGAATGCTGGAAGGTTCTCTTCATTGAGCCCAAGTTCTTCAACAGGAAGCCCATTTCCGAAAACGTTCTCGTCGAACATTCCAGTGTGGTAGTAGCTATTGTCGTTTGTGAATGTCTTTGTGTTCTCGTCAGCGAGGTCAGCGGGCTCGAGACCTTGTGGCAGTGTTGACTGCACTGGCTGACGTGCGCCGAGACCGTCGTGGAAGAAATCAGACCCTTCCTGAGGATCGATACGATCCTGTTCATCCATATCAGGGAAGATACGAATCGGTGTTTGCTTAAACTTTTCACCGCGGAATCCGCCGATGCTAACAACGAGGACTGCGAGGAGAGCGTAGATGATAAAGAAGTAACGCATGGTTCGTGAGTGGTATAAAAAATTCGTTATTAGTCTTCTTCTTCGACGAGTTCGATATTCTTGCCCCCTGCTGCTTCCAGCAGAGCCTTCGTTTCCTCAGCGGAGAAATTAGGGTCGCGAGCTTCGATTGCGATGAAGAATCCGTCGTCAGTAACGCGGTGGAATTGGCGGCTCGCAAAAAGTGGGTGGTTCAAACGTGGTAAGCCCATCAATCCGAGAAGGCAGAAGAGCACCGTGAAACCTGAGAAGAGAATCGTAAGCTCGAACATGATCGGGAAGAAAGCCGCTGTCGTGAAGATGTTAGCCGGCTTTGCTTGCACCACTGTTGGGTAAATCAATACCTGAGTGATGAATGCCAAGCTGAATCCTGTAAGTAGACCTGTAGATCCACCAAAGAATACGAAGTAAGGAAGGATGGAACGGCGGACGCCCATTGCATCATCCAATCCGTGAATTGGGTAGGAAGAATAACAATCCCACTTCTTGAATCCTGCATCGCGCACTTGCTCGGCACCCTTGTAGAGTGCGGATGCGCTTTCGAATTCGGCGAGGTAGCCGTAGACGCGTTTTACTGTAGTGCTCACTGTTCTGTGATTAGGTAAATATTAAGATGTTAAGGGCGGGATTAGCATTCCACGTTTGGATTCTCGTGGGTCTCGTATTGGTAAGCAGCCTCGCTTGCAATACCTTTGTCAGGATGTGCCTTCTTGTCATCGAAGTGTGCGTCAGCTTCAAGCAGCGTCCACTTCACCTCTGCAATGTTGATACATGGTAGGAATCGAAGGAAGAGAAGGAAGAGAGTCAGGAACATACCAATGGTTCCGATGAAGGTCATGATGTCTACCGCACTTGCCTCGTAGTACTTCCAGTCACCTGGGAGCCACATACGTGGGAGTGTCGTTACGATGATCACGAAACGCTCGAACCACATACCGATGTTCACGAGCATACAGATACCCATCACAATCCAGAGGTTCTCACGGCACTTCTTGAACCAGAATGCCTGTGGCGCAATCACGTTACAGAACATCATTGCTACGTATGCCCACCAGTAAGGACCAGTGATACGAAGCTTGAATGCCTCCATCTCGTACTTAGCACCTGAGTAGTATGCCACGAAAAGCTCCATGATGTAGGCGTAACCAACGATGGTTCCTGTCGCCAAGATGATCTTGGACATGTTCTCGATGTGCTTCATCGTAATCACATCGTGCAAGCCGTAGATGGAACGCGCTGGCACCATGATTGTGATCACCATTGCGAATCCACCGAAGATCGCACCAGCCACGAAGTATGGCGGGAAGATTGTGGTGTGCCAACCAGGCACTGTGGATGTCGCGAAGTCAAAGGAAACGATAGAGTGAACCGAAAGAACCAATGGTGTTGAAAGTGCCGCTAGCAAGAGGTAAGCCATTTCGTAGTGGCTCCACTGACGGTTACCACCACGCCAACCAAGCGAGAAGACGCCGTAGAGGAACTTGCGGATGCCCGGCTTCGCACGGTCACGAATCGTCGCAAGGTCAGGAACCATACCAAGGTACCAGAAAATCAAGGAAATCGTGAAGTAGGTAGATACCGCAAATACGTCCCAAAGAAGTGGTGACTTGAAGTTCTGCCAGATCGCATTCGCGTTAGGAATGGGAGCAAGGAACCATGCCATCCAAACACGACCAACGTGGAAGGCTGGGAAAATACCCGCACAGCATACCGCGAAAATCGTCATCGCTTCCGCTGCCCTGTTGATCGAGGTTCGCCAATTCTGACGCGTCAGGAACAAAATCGCAGAAATCAATGTACCCGCGTGACCAATACCAATCCAGAAAACGAAGTTAACGATCGGCCAGCCCCACATCGTGCGGTTGGTGTTACCCCAAACACCTACACCTGTGGAAACAAGGTAGGAAAGGCCACCACCAACGCCAATAAGAGCGATGATAGCACATGGGATGAAGAGGATCCACCAAAGCAGTGGTTGTGGTTTCTCCACGATGCCGGCAATACGCTCGGTAATCCATGCATAGGAGCGGTTGTTGAGGATAAGTTGCTCACGCTCCAATACAGGTAGCTTGAAGTTCTTATCGCCGGTAGTTTCAGGTGCTGAATCAGCCATGATAGGTGTGCTTGATTAAGATTTGATAGAGTAGTTGAGTGCGCTCCGGATTAGTGCATGTGAATGGTTGCCTTACCGACGTATTGTTTGCCTGGCATCAGAACGTTAGGGTTCTTCACACGGGCGAGATAACTCGTACGCGGGCGAGTCCCAATGTAGTTGAGCAGATCGTAGGCACGGTCATTAATGAGCTCGTTGTTCGCATTCTTGATGCGGCGGATCATGGATTTCGGATCGAGGAGGTTACCGAAGACAATCGCACCTGAGCTACATGCGTCCTGACATGCCACGCGGACACCGTCAGTCTTAGGCATAAGCGCTTTCGCTGTGATTTCCTTAGAAGTAGAACCACCTGCAGCTGCGACTGCCGCTTCCTTAGCAACTTTCTTTGCTTCGATCTTAGCGGACTGGAGACGCTGCACACAGTAGGTACACTTCTCCATCACACCACGCATACGAACAGAAACGTTAGGGTTGCGCTGAAGTGATTTCGCGTCGCCCTCTTGCTTCACACCAGCTGGCCCCTTGTAGAGGTTTTTGTGGATAAGTGGGTTGCGCTTGTTGTAATCGAAGAAGTTGAAGCGACGTGCCTTGTATGGGCAGTTGTTCGCACAGTAACGTGTTCCGATACAACGGTTATAAGCCATGCTGTTGAGACCGTCTTCAGTGTGAACAGTCGCGTTGACCGGACAAACAGTTTCACAAGGTGCTGACTCACACTGCACACAAGCAACTGGCTGCGGAATCATCTCTGGTGACTTCTCCCACTCATCGGTACCTTCTTGGTACTTGTCTGGTGCTGCGAAGTAACGGTCCATACGAATCCAGTGCATTTCACGTCCCATAGCAACCTGAGTTTTACCCACTACTGGGATGTTATTCTCAGCCTGACAGGCGACGAGACATGCGTTACAACCATTACAAACGTTGAGGTCTACAGTCATTGCCCATTGCTGGGACTTATCGGAAAGATGTGGAGTACCGTTACGATCCTCTGGCTTGTAGAGGCTCATGTTCTTCGGCATGTGGGAATCTATACCCTGCTTCTGAACCCCCTTGAGCTGAGCGGCATAGTCCTTGTGGTACTTCTTGTCCTCAGCTGTTGAAATCTCACGAGCGATCGCACGTCCATACATGGAGTGATGCTCTTGGGTACGTGCCATCTTGTAGGTTGAGCCACTTTCCGCACGAGCAATACTTGCACCTTGTGCGAAGTAGTCAACGTCGCCACGGAGTGGATAAGCATTGAAGCCTGTGTTAATGCCTACACAAGAAACGTCGTTCTTAGTATCGGTGCTGTACACGTAGTCACCCTTCTTGAAGGACTCAGCAAAGTTTTCATCGTAGCCTTGGCCGTATCCAAGCGGGATAGAGATGACGTTCTCAGCCATACCGAAGGAAACGATTACAGGAGCCTCGAGTGTCTTCTCATTGATAGTGATCTTCGCTACGGGAGCAAATAGGCTTGGGCCCTCACCTTCCTCAGGAACATCGGACTTCTTGAGCATCGTGTCTTTCTTGATACCAAGCGCACCCCACCAGGCTGCACCTTGCTTCTCAAGTTCAACAAGCTCTTCGTAGACACCAACTGCCTTTGCAGTTTCTGGTGAGAGGTAAATCGCGTTATCCCAGCAAACTTTAGTTACCGGATCTGGAGCTTCTTGGAGCCATGCGTTGTCGATGTAGCGACCATCGAAGACGGAACCATCTGTCGCGTAGACAATATCAAGCTTCTCTTTGCTTGGCTCAGGCTGAGCTGTGAGTGTTGGTACTGCTGGCGCGCTTGCTGCCGCTGCTGCTGGGTAAGCACTCTTCACAAAACCTTCGCGGAGAAGCTTCATCCAAGCTGCCTGCTTGGCTTTAGCACCGGAGGCGTCGCTCGCTTGAGCTTCGAATGTCTTACGCACTGCCGCGTAGGCTGGTGAAACTGCTGATCCCGTTGCGTCGTGGAGTTTGCCGTCGAGAACTGCTAGAAGAAGTTCAAGCTCAGAAACACCACCGTAGAGTGGCAAGATCATTGGCTGAACAATGGTGTAAACACCAGTAGCTGTGAAGGAGTCACCCCAGCTTTCTAAGTAGTGAGCTGCTGGAACGTGGAGGTCTGCCGCATGTGCAGTCGCATCCAAACGAAGTCCAAGGTGTACAGTCTTCACTTTAGAGAGAGCGGCCTTCAGTGTATCGTTCTCGTACACTGGGTTCGCTGGCGTCAAAAGAATGACTGTGTCGAGCTGACCCGCATCGACATCTGCGATGAGCTGAGCAGCAGAGCCAAGGCCCGCCTTCTGAGTCTGAACCGCATTGAGAGTCTTACCGTAGGAACCAAGCTTCTCATTGATGAGGTGAGCCAAGTCGTGGAGTTCCTTAGCATGGCGTGAACCGAGCATCACCACTGCTTCGCCACGATGTTTTGCGAGATCCTTTGCACATTCCTTGATCCACTTAGCTTTCTTGCCTGTAAACTCACCACCTGGGACAGTGACTACCACTCCGAGCTCCTTAGCCAACTGGGCTGTGAAACGCCCAATCTGTGATGGAGCTACCGGTGCACGGTGGTCAGCCATACCGCCTGTTAGCGAGTAAGTTGGCTCAGCGATATAGAGACGGTTTAAGTTCTTCTGGTTCTGAAGCGCGTCCTTATCGTAGTTACGACCATTCACGTGACGACGGTCGTAGAACCCCTTCACTGGACCTTGCTTGTCGAGCTCAAGGAAATCAGAATCAATTGAGAGAATACACTTAGCATTGCCATAGTCAGCAACCACTTCAGCACCAGCTCCAAAAATAGCCTCGTTGGATGCTTTGCGGCCTGCGCCTGCAAGCGCCTCGTACCCATAGAATTTAGCTCCTGCTAGCTTTGCTCCGAGCTCCTTGCGGAGACGTGTACGGGTAGCGGAGTCATCCTCACCGAACACAAAACCAACCTTGCCTGACTGAGTGAGTGCAGCAAGTTGCTTCACAGCTTCAGCACGCCCCACCTTCTTACCCTTATTTAGGAAGTCACGAGAACGCGCTGGATTGTAAAGATCAAGAATAGAAGCCTGTGCGAATGCGTCCTGACCATCGTTGCTTGGGTGAATGCGGTTAGGCTCAAGCTTGGTTGGACGACCTTGGTAGTTAGTCACTACAGCTGGCACTGCACCACCTGCTGTAGGAATGGAGGAAGCATAATAAAGTGGCTTACCTGGAATCACCCACTCAGGAGCATTTACGTAAGGAACGATCAACTCTTCTGGGCGACGACACGCTGCCAAGCCGAAGCCAGCAAGCGCTGTAGATGCGCCCATCACCTTAAGGAAATCACGACGTGAGGACTCGCGATCCTCCTCATCAATCATGGATTCAGCAGCACGTGGAAATTCACGCTCTAACCACTGACGGAGACCAGATGTATCTTCGAGTTCACCTGCGCTGCGCCACACCTTTGTCGCGTTCTCGTCAGCAGGTAGTTCAGGATGTTGCCATTTGCGTTTGCTCATTTTAGGCAGAAAAGTTGGTAGTTAGAAAATGTGATATTAACGGTGACATGTTGCGCAGCTCTCCTTCGGAGAAACATTCCAGTGCGCTTTCAGGAAGGAACCGACCTTCTCCTGCACTTCCTTCTCAGAAGCAGCAGCGTCAAATTCAGAATCAAAGGCTTTTACCTGCGCCGCAAAGTCTGGATTCAACTCAACGTAGTTCTTTGCAGTGTAATCAAGATTGAAAACTTCTTCGATCGGACGAAGATGCTTCTCAGGTGCGCGGTGACAGTCGAGACAGAACCCCATGGAGTGATCCTTCGCTTGGTAAACAGTGCGCATCTCGTTGACCTGACCGTGACAGCTCACACAAGAGATACCACGATTCAAGTGAGCTGAGTGATCAAAGAACACATAGTCTGGCGACTTGTGAATACGCACCCACTTCACTGGCTCACCTGTGTAGCCTTCGTAAGTCTTGTCGATAGCACGACGTAGCGGAACCAACTTCTCACTGTCAGTCTTTACGTGCTGGTGACAGGTCCAACAACGGTCAGCCGTAGGAACATTGGCGTGCCCAGATTCTTCAGCGAATGAGTGACAGAATCGGCAATCCAAACCAAGCTGCTTCACGTGCAACTCATGGTCGTAGGGAATCGGTTGATCTGGCATGTACCCCACGCGCTGAGTCTTTGGCGTAGCGTAGTATGAGAATGCTATAACTATACCCAGAGCGAGTGATCCTACACAGATCGCGATCTTGATAGGTAGTAAATTGGTCCAGCGAGGAAAAATGTTAGCCATGACGTGTCGGTGCTTGTATGTGCTTGTGAAATTTTTCACAAGGCTTTTTTAAGATCTATTTTGGCGGCGCGAGTATCGACACGAAGTCCGACTTGGCAATCCGAAAAACCACCACAGATTCATTTTTCTTCTAATTCATTCATTCTCTGACTCGCGCACTCAAATTTCCACACTGCAGCCCCCAAACTAATTAGTTAGGAAAAGTTAGACACCTCCTCTACAGGCCCATATTTCAGGGATTTTTGGAACAATTTCGCTCTACCAGCTACGCATCTGCAGAAACAGCATGCCGCATCTCTCCCCCAAGTGTGAAACTTCTCAAATTCTCCAATGTCGTCTCCACAATACCCTCCAACGCCTCCTTCGTGAAGAATCCCTGATGCCCGGTGATCAAAACATTAGGGAACGTCATCAAACGCATCAGTACATCATCCTGAATTATCCCGGATGATTGATCATCAAAGAAGTAATCCTTTTCTTCCTCGTAGACATCCATGGCAAGGTATCCAATTTGGCCAGACTTCAGCGCCTCGATGGCTGCTTTCGCATTCACCAACCCTCCCCTACCTGTATTAATAAGTGTGAAGCCTCGCTTTGAACGCGCAAAGGTCGCTTCGTCATAGAGGTGATGTGTTTCTTCCAATAATGGGCAATGCAAACTCACGATATCCGAGCGCTCAAAGAGCTCTTCCTTTTCCACAAGATGATATTGCTTGGCCTCAGCTGATGGAAATGGATCACAAACTAAAACCTCACAACCGAAGCCACGCATAATCTTACAAAACGCAAGACCGATCTTACCGGAACCAAATACCCCCACAGTCTTGCCCACCAAATCAAAGCCCATCAAGCCATTCAGCTCAAAATTCCCTTCACGCACCCTGTTGTAGGCCCGATGCGTCTTCCTGTTCAAGGTCAGCAACATAGCCACAGCATGCTCAGCCACGGCATGTGGCGAGTAGGCTGGCACACGTGCCACCACAATTCCCAACTCGGCCGCAGCCACCAAATCGACATTGTTAAAACCAGCGCAGCGCAAAGCCACCATTTCCACCCCCACTTGCCGCAAGTGCTCAAGCACCTCCCTACTTAAATCATCATTAACAAACACGCACACTGCCCGACACCCCTGAGCCAGAGCCGCAGTCTCCTCCCCCAAATGATCTTTCAAAAACAAGAAGTCATACTCGCCCTCCTGCTCCCCAAATAATTCCTTGTCGTATTCCTTTGCTGAGTAAAACGCTACCTTCATGCCCACTAACAAACATATTCCCCCCCACAGCTCCACTCATTTCAAATACCCACCCCTCCACAAAATACGCACACACCCCGAATCCCCCCCATAAATTCAACCTCCCCGTCGAAATCGCACAGCATGTGACTCATTTGCCATCTAAATCTTCCACCATTTCCTTGACTCTGTTAGATAGATAGGTGAACTTGATTGCGCCCCCAACGGGGCTGTCTCCTGTTTTTTGTTTTTTTCAGGGAGACAGTCCTTCCCTTCCCCCCGTTGGGCTTGCCTCGCACCACGAAGTGTCACCTCTCCTCCAATCGCCGTTTCACCCTTTGCGCCAACTCCTCCATCTCAGGCACTGACACCCCCGCGTCCCGAGCTACCTGCAATGGAATCTGCCAAATAGCTTCGAACTCAACCGCTCTCCCCTCAACATAATCAATCATACTCGAGGGTCGATAGGGCCCCATCGGCAATGTGATCGCGACCTGGTGATCAATAAAACTCTCAGGGATAGCGTGCCCAAGCGCCGCTGCCACCGCAATTACCTCAGCCATAATAGCCCGCACTTGCGGCTCTAACTTCCTCTCTTGCAACAAAACTTCTGTATCCACCCCACCCTCAGCAATCGCCAAACCATTGAAGGGGAAATTCCATACCAATTTCATCCACAAGGCCTTCTCCAGCGACTCCACAGCCTCACAGGGAAACTGGGCACCAGAAAACACCTCCGCGATTTCCTCCAATCGCGCATCCTTCCCTCCTGAAAAATTTCCTATCCGGATCAATCCTGACGCCGTGTGAGAAATCACACCTGGCCCAAGTCGGTTGATACAAACAAAGCATAAACCCGCCACTACGCGCTCAGCACCAAACAAACCAGCGAGATGCTCACAGTTCCCCAAACCATTCTGTAAGGTCAAAATCACAGTATTCTCACCTACCAACGGACGAATCACCTCCTCCGCCATAGAATTCGCAGTGGTCTTCCATGCCACAATCACGATATCAACCTCACCAATCGCTTCAGACCACTCAACACACTGCACCTGCTCCAAGCTAAAATTGCCTGCCACACTGCGAACCTCAATCCCATGCTCACGCACATGCGCATAGTCGGAGCGCAATAAGAAAGTCACATCCTGTCCCGCTTGAGCCAAGCGCGCCCCGTAATAAGACCCCACAGCTCCAGCCCCAACAATAGCAATTCTCCCAAGACTTTTCATTTCCAAAGCCCTCCTTAATAGATCCCCCCAAAAAAAGCAATGGCCTCACCCGAACTACTCAGGTGAGGCCATAAAAATAAAGCCGCTAGCTTAGTCGAGGTTGATAATCTCCCCAGTGCGGAAGGACTTATCTGCCGCCGCCACAATCTTCATTGAGTTGATGGCATCATCCATGTGATCTGTGAGATCGATATTCTCTTTGATCGCCTTCAAGAAATACTCCTGCTCACGATGACATAACCCATCGTGGTCTGGCTCATCACCAGTCTCCACCCACTCATCCTGCTTCACAAATTGATTATTGGCATCAAGCTCCGAATAGTGGCGACGCAAGGTGTTCGTCTTCGTGTGCGCATCCACGTCAGCTGAAGCTCCCTCACCGGCAGCGTCTTTCGCCTCGATAGTGACACAGCCCTTGGGCCCAACCACATCCTTCACGAAGAAAGCAGTCTCAGACATCATCGGCCCCCAGCCAGCTTCATACCAACCGACAGAACCATCTTCGAAAGTAACCTGAAGGTGACCATAGTTGATCTTACCCTCCGGCAGCTCGTCAGTTAAGCGCGCCCCCAAACCTGCAACCCGTACCGGCTTCGAGCGAGTCATCTGACACATCACATCCACATAGTGGACGCCACAGTCAACAATAGGGCTGATAGAGGACATCAAATTTTTGTGAGTCTCCCAGTTGTCTCCAAATGATTGTTGATTCAAGTTCATGCGCATCACCAAGGGCTTACCTAAATCATGCGACATCTCGATGAACTTCTGCCAGGATGGATGGTGACGTAAAATGTATCCAATCACTAACTTGCGCCCATTCGCCTTGGCCGAATCCACAATCTCCTGCGCTTCCTCCACTGTCTCAGCCAATGGCTTCTCAATGAAAACATCACAACCCGCCTCAAATGCAGCCTTCGCAAAGGGAGCATGCGTGTCGGGGTAAGTGGAAATCGAAACAGCATCCGGCTTCGTCTCCTCAAGTGCCTTATAAAAATCCTCGTACAGTGCATAACCACCGCCGAGTTCTTCATTCAAATTCTCACGGGAACCCGCAGAACGCGTACAAATCCCCACAATCTCAAACTCAGGAATGTTGTGGTAAGCAAGTGCATGTGAACGCCCCATGTGGCCTGCGCCAGCGCATAAAATCTTAATCATAATCTATCTGTGTTGTTGGTTAAAAAAATTCTTAGTTCTCCTCGTCGTCAGTCTTCACCTTGTCCCAGAATGTCAGAGCAAAGATCACAAAAATCACCGCCGCCATACCAGCTGGGAAAATCCAATAATTCTTCCAGTCAGTCATTGCTGTAGCTAATAAATTCGCATCCACCCCTTCCGGAAATCCCTTCCCAAACATCCCCATGAGAGACTCAATAAATGATGGGGCAGCCTGCTCCCCTGCCACTTCTTTAATATTCTCCATGAGCGGTCCATGCCCAGCAGGTGCCGCTCCATATTCACCATAGGTGTTAGGTAGAGCCACACTTGAAAACGGCCACGTGCCTCCAAAAGCCATGCGGAACCCAAAGAACATTCCAAGCCCTTGCGTCAGAAAAACAAGTAAGCCCTGAGCCTGCCCACGCACATCCGCAGGAGCCGTCTTATCTGTGTAAATGAAGCCAGTCACAAAGAAAAAGTCGTAACAAATCCCATGAAGAGCAACTCCGAGAATAAGCATCCACGTAATCTGCTCAGGAGCTCCAAGCGCAAATAATGCATAACGCGCTACCCAACATCCCATTCCAATTAGAAGCATCGTCTTCACACCCAATTTTCGGAAGAAGAATGGAATCAGCAACATGAAGAAAATTTCTGACATCTGCCCTAATGTCATCGTTGCCGCTGCCTGCTTAAATCCTGTAGCCCCTAAAAAGGCTGAGGTCTGCCCGTAGTAATAAGCCAAAGGAATACAAATCAGCATCGAACAAATCGAGAACACCAAAAATGCAGGCTTTTTCAAAAGCTTGACCGCATCTAACATCAGAAGAGCCCCTAGATCAATTGGCTTACCCTTAGCTGGTGGTGGCGTGCTCGGCAGAGCAAAACTATAGAGACCAAGAGCCAAACTCGATCCTGCTGCCAACCAGAAAATGTTCAAGTCTGCTGACCAGCCGATAGCCCCCACACCTAATCCTGCTGCAATCCAGCCGATTGTCCCCCACACCCGAGCCTTAGGAAACAACTCCTGCGCCAAATGCGTGAAAGTGATCGTATTACCCAATCCTAGAGTCGGCATATAACAACACATGTAGGCAACCATAAGGTACACAATTGTCTGCCCGTTATCAGCCCCACCCGGAGCTAAACTCGCAATTGCACACATGATCCCCCCACCAAGAAGCATCAGTACACCCATCACTTTCTCTGATGGGAAAAGACGGTCTGCGATCAAACCAAGAAAAAGTGGTGCAAATATCGCAGCCAAAGGCGCACTCTCATAGGCTCCACCTATGAATGCCCCCAGGCCGTTATTCCCCATTGCTAGGGCTAAAGTGGCAAACCATGACCCCCATGCAAAAAATTGCAGGAACATCATGACCGATAGTTTTGTGTAGTTGTTGTTTGTGCTGCTCATGGTAGCTAGTGTGTTGGAAAGCGATCAGTCGCTATAGTGTCTTTTTGATAGGGAATAAATAGTGCCTCTAGATCCGGCTCAGCGTTAGCAATCTTAATCGCTTTCTTAATGGGCATAACCCGCAAAGCTGTTGCCCATCCGTCAGCATCTATCGCCCTCTTTGCTAGAGTCATCACATTCAGCCGATTGCTCATACTCTGCTTGCTGGACGGATCTATCAGATGTGATCTGCGTTGGCCATCAGCTTCGAAAAATTGATAACTATCCCCAGAAGTCGAAAGAGCCGTGTTTTCTAACACAACCTTTCCAACTATCTTGTGTTCTGGATCCTCAATACCGATATGCCAACCTTTTTTTTCTGGTGGAGCATCACCTAAAACCGTCTCGCCACCAATAACCACTGCAGCACACTTAACCCCCGCCCCTCTGAGAACCTCCATAAGCGCATCGGCCATGTAGCCTTTGCCTATCCCTCCTAAATCAATCACCATAGGCTTCAGCAAAGTGACCGATCTTTGCTGCTTATCTAAAACTAAATCCTTGTAACTCACTGCACTGGGCTCCAATTCCTCGCGCGCCCGCCACGCTTGCGATTGCGTCCCCATGGTCACATCAAACGCCCCCCCCGACTTCTCCGCTATCTCCTGCGCACGCTCAAGCACATCAAACAACGCCCCACTCACAGGATGTGCCTCACCAATAGGGAGCGCACATAGCTTCCTGACCTCGCTCTCCGCTTTATAATCAGAAAGGACCAACTCTAAAACCTTGAGCTTCGCATAACACTGCGCGGCTAAGGCATCAGCTTGATCCTCATCATCTAAGTAGAACACGAGGCGCACTGTCGTACCAATATGCGCTTCAGCATATTGATACCTCTCCAATGCGCCTACCACCTCCGGCGACTCTACTGGCTCTGAGCCACAGCTCACCGCCAGTAGACACCAAAATGGTAAGAGGAAGAGTGTTCCAATCTTTCTCATCAATTCAAATGATACGGAGCCAAAACGGCTACCGCGTCTTATTCATCCTCTTCTACACCAGAATTCCAATAGTGGTACATTTCCTCAGCACTAGGAATCTCCTTCGGACGCACCACTCGCATCCCTAACCACGGAGTGTTCGTGTGATACCACAAACTCTTCGGATCCTGTGGGTCAGAAATTTTCCACATAGGGTCAGACTTGTAGCGCGCTCCAGCTTCGATCTCTTTCAGCGTCTGCTTCCAATGCCCACCTTTTGTTACGTGCGGATAGGGCTGCGTCGCTTTCACCCACGGATTCACTACCTTGTCTTTCCCAAAGTAAGCTTTCCGGTTCGCAACATATTGATCTAAAGTCCACTCTAGAACATTGCCATGCATGTCCAAAAACCCCCAAGCATTGGGCTTTTTCAGGCCAGGCTTTTGGTATTGAGAACTACCATCTCCTGCCACCCAAGCATACTCACCAGCTTTGGCGTCATCGTCACCCCAGCTGTACTTCCCTTTGCTCCCTGCGCGGCATACATATTCCCATTCAGCCTCCGTAGGGAGTCGGTAAAAATGCCCTGTCTGGTAACTCAGCCACTGGCAATACTTGTTCGCCGCATGCTGAGTCATACTCACTGCCGGATGACCATCACGTGCCATCCCATAAGTCATCGGGTGATACGGAGGAGTAGGACGCGCTAGTAAATCAATGTCATTCTTGATTTGCTCACGCATAAAATCGAGGACCTGTCCGTCCTTCTGACGCGGAATCTCCGTGAGCATGAATGGCTCATACTCTTCCCAAGTCACCTCTGCTTTACCCATCCAGAATGGAGACAACTCCACCTCCAGGACATCTCCCTCTTCTTCACCCTTCCACGTGAAGCTCCCCCCCTTGACTGGCAACATCTCAAATTGCGCCCCAGTCTTGAGCGTCTCTTTATAGGCTTCTAAGCCCTCTTCCTTGCCATTGTTCGTCTGCTTCTTGATCTGCTGATAATCCACAATGCGCTTGTGAATCACCTGCGCCAGTCGCATCTGCTCCTCATCAAAACCATCTTTCGCTAAGGCCGGCTTCACATCAGCCTCCTTCGCCCCCGCCTGCATACCCATCACTGCCACAAGTGCTAAAATCCCTTTACTCTTCATCATGCTAGTCATTGCCGTCATTAAATTTTTATTCTGTTAGGCGACTTCAACGCCTTCTCATCTCAGTTTCAAAATTCCTCTCACCCTGTCAACAAGGACCTTGTTGCCCCCAAGGATACATGAGTCCATCTTCACAGACTCATATCTACTCGTCATTTGTTTACCTAGATAAAATCAGCGTTGACCACTTGTATGGCCAACGCTGACAAAATCATTGCTAATGAATAAATGTCACTAAGCCATGTTAGACAAACTTTGTCTTACCAGGCATAGCCGCTGGACGCGCAGTGAATGGAGTGTCGAAAGTCATTCCCTTCGTCTCAATCAAGAGATCTTTCGAACTCATGATCTGCTTACCAGTGATCAATTTACCAGTGTACGCTGCAGTACGACCCATGATCCCAACCACATGGCTGTTCGCCATCTTGTCGAGAACGTCATTGTACACCTCACCCTTACGAATGTGTTTCGTGAGAATTTTATGTTCGTTGACGTAACCAAGACCTCCACCCTTCTGCCAGACAGTCTTTCCGTCACGAACGATGGACATATTGTGACCTTTCGCCAAGGCCTGCCCCTTCGTACCAACGATGGTATCACCACTTGGTGAATAAGTGCCAGGAATCTGACGCCCTAAGAAGTCAGCAATGCGACCGTCAGCATATTCGTAGCGCAAGCTGAAGCTATCCCAGCTGTTCGCTCCCTTCACCGGATGGATGTTCGCACCATTCGCATAACACTTCACTGGAATGCCATCTCCCATCGCCCATGACATACGGTCGATGCCGTGAATCATGAATTCCAAGATTCCGTCACCACCGAGCTCAAGATAGCTCTGCCAGTAACGCTGCGCCCACTCCATGTCAGACATACTTGCCGGCTTGTACTTGATGTCCGGCATTTTGTTTGGACGACCACCACCAGAATAGGCAGATGACGCGGTGAGAACATCACCAATTTCTCCATCCTGAATGCGCTTGTGAAGCTCCATCAAGTGCGGGCTGTAACGCCATACTAAGCCTGTAAGCACGGAAAGACCATTGCTCTGAGCCTTCTTGGCACTCTCAACCACGCTCTTCAATCCTGGGATGTCCAAGGCAATCGGCTTCTCCAAGAAAACGTGCTTCCCAGCTGCAACAGCAGCTTCGAAATGCAATGGTCGGAAAGCAGGTGTCGAGGTGAGCAAAACAATGTCCACTCCACTATCAATCACCTTCTGGTATGCATCAAAACCCACAAAGTGACGCTTGCCACCATCTGTGTCAACACGACCAGAAAATTGCTTCTCAAATGATCCAATGCGCTTCATGCGATCTTCAAAAATGTCGCCCGCTGCCCATAGGATCGTGTCTGGGTCAGCCCTAAGGATATCCTTAACGGCACCAGAACCGCGACCACCTAGGCCGACAACCCCAACTTTAAACTTCTTCTTTGCTCCACCTTCTGCGGCTCCCACATTGGGGAACAGGAGAGGTGCCATGCCGACTGCTGCGGCGCCAACGCTTGCCTTCTTCGTAAAATCACGTCGCGTGATTTCACTGAGGATCTTTGATGTATCTTGATCAGACATAATAGGTGTGTGGTTTGCTGTTTTGTTGTGTATTAAAGTTCTTTGATATATAATTTCTTAAATTCTAGGGCACTGCCATGGTGCTGCAGGGCAATAGGTCCCTCAGCTGGCACTCCCGGTAGCTGTGCGTTCTCAATCACTGTCTTACCGTTTAGCACGACTGTCAAACGATCACCTTTGAGCGTGATCGCCATTCTGTTCCATGCACCAATCGGATTGTCAGCTGGCACCTTTGGTGTCAACGCTGCTCGAATCTCTTGACTGAAATTACGATTCGTACGGTAGCCATAAACTTCACCTGAACCACATGGCCAATTCCAGAGATTCACCTGCGAACGGTTGTTGCCACGCATGTAGATCCCACTGTCGAGCTCGATCACATTCTTCGTAATCGCTTTGCCATTGGCATCCTTCTTCGCCTCTCCTGTTGCTGGATCGAGAACAGGACGGTCCAAGCGACGCGCATTGGCATAATCAGCCCACCGCCAATCAAAGACCATCGTGAAATCTTTGTAGCTCTTCTCAGTCCAGAGATTCTTATCCTTTGCCTTAGACTGGCTGTCATAATAGAGCACTTCGCCACGCGGCTGCCAGTGGCCTTCGTGACCGGGATCTTGTTTCCAACCTGCAAGACTCTTGCCGTCATACATAGCGCTGAAGCCAGTGAGATCTACTTCAGGCAGCGTGGTGTCCTTGATCTTAATATTGCGGAACCCCACTGGATCGCCATGACCACAGAATGTGACAAAACCTGAACGACGCTTCACGCCCTTATGCTTAGGAAACTTCTCAGCCAACTCATCAAGGTTCGCATCATTGATAACCACCCCATTGAGCTCAATTGTCACGTGATTACCATTCACAATCACACGTTGCTTATTCCACTCGCCGACTGGCTTCAAATGCCCACGCTTAGCCGCTTGAAGCTGGTAAATCCCACCATGATACTGGGAATCCTTGAGCTTGGCGTACTTCTTAGCAGTGTCATCAAGGATCTGTAATTCGAGCCCGACGTAGGCTGCATCCCCCTTACCTGGGTAGTGAATCCCCAAGCCGTTGTTGCCACCAGGAGGCAACTTAAATTCAAAATCGAGTACGTAGTTCGAGTACTCCTTAGCCGTCATCAAATTCTTCCCCTTAGGAGTGCAATAAATCGCTCCATCCTTCACTTCATACCCTTCACCTTGCCATCCAGTGAGGTCTTTCCCATTGAAGAGCTCGATAAACCCTTCCTCAGCAAGACTTAACTGAGAACAAAGGCCTGCTACTATCAGTGTTTTAATCAATTTCATGTTTTCTCGTAGTGTGATCCAAGTACGCACTTTTATCAAAGATCTTACAATATCACGAATATTTACCAAAAATGACACAAGAAAAAAGGGCAGGCTCTCACACCTACCCTTTTCTTACATCTTAATTCGAGTGGTCTACTAGAACGACCAATCGTACTTATCGAGGTCACAAACACAGGCTGCCAACAGCTTGATACAATCATCGAGGTCCTTCTTGTGCGCCATCTCAATGACCTGATGCACATAGCGCGTCGGAATCGAAATCGCTCCTGCGATAGAACCACCAGGAGTCATACGCTGCAGACCCGCTGTGTCCGTGCCGCCCGCTGGCAAAATCTCAGTCTGCCACTTGATCTTCTTCGCCGTAGCAGTCTTCTTCATGAATTCCACCATCCGGTAGTCACACACACAGGAGGAATCCATCACCTTGATCGCTGCACCCTCGCCCAAACGCGTTATCTTCTTGTGGTCTGGTACACCCGGCGTGTCACACGCCAATGTAATGTCTAAGCCAATCCCAAAATCAGGCTGCACCTCCAAGGTCGAAACATTCGCACCTCGAATGCCAATTTCTTCCTGCACCGTAAATACCGCGTAAAAATCATATGCCGGCTTGCGACGCGTGCTCTTAAGCTTTCTCAATGCCTCCAATAACACAAAGACTGATGCTCGATTGTCCAGTGACTTCACATTCACAGTATCTCCCATCTCCACGAGCTCACGCTCACGCGTGATCGGTGAGCCCGGCTGGATAATCTTCTCCAGCTGCTTCTTCGTTAAGCCTGTATCAATAAAGTAATCGTCCAAACTCAACTTAGCTCCACGCTCTTCAGGAGTCATAATATGAATCGGTTTACACCCCATCACCCCTAGTACGTCCTTCTTGCCGTGAATCAACACACGCTGAGCCGTGAGAGTCTTTGGATCAAATCCACCAAGCGGCGCAAAACGCACAAAACCCTGGTCGTCGATGTGCGTCACAATAAATCCAATCTCATCCATGTGCGCAGCAGCCATCACCTTCTTGGAAGAATCCTTCCCCTTCTTCAACGCCACCACATTCCCCATACTGTCAATGCGTACATCATCCACCAATCCTTCTAATTCTTTGAGAACCAATTCGCGAATCTCAATCTCATATCCCGGCGCTCCTGGCGCCTTACATACGCGGGCAAGCAAATCTACATCTATAGCCATGAGTCGGATCTAGTCCCATTCATGACACCGAGGAAAGGACAAAGTGCCTGTTCCGTTCCAAAACCACTCTAGCAACCGTGCACCGAAAGAACACAGATTCTCGGCAATCTCTGATTTCCGACTTCCATGATCCAACATGCCAAGCCACACTCCCGCCAACCATGAATCACGTCCTCACTGCTGACCAATTTAATAAGTCGGACCTCGACCGCATTATGCAGCGCTCCGCCGAAATGGAACACATCCTCCAACAGGGTGGCTCAAAAATGTGCGATGGTAAAATCCTCGGCGCCCTCTTCTACGAACCCTCCACCCGTACTCGCCTCTCCTTTGAGACAGCCATGCTCCGACTCGGTGGCAATGTCATCTCTGAAAGTGACGTCACATTTTCCTCACAGTCGAAAGGTGAAGTCATCGAAGATACCATCCGTATCGTCGGCGGCTATGCCGATGTCATCGCCATCCGTACCAAAAATAAAGGGGAAGCCAAAGTCGCAGCCCACTACTCACCCGTTCCCGTCCTCAATGGTGGCGACGGCAGTGGTGAACATCCCACCCAGTCGTTGTTAGACCTCTACACCATCGTCAAACATCACAAAATCGGCCAAGAACCCCTCAAAGTCGCTTTTGTCGGCGACCTCAAGTACGGACGTACAGTCCACTCACTCGCCAAAGTCCTACGTCAGTTCGAGGGCGTCTCACTCCAGTTCGTCGCACCTGAAACCATCCAAATGCCGGCTGAATACCTCAGCCCTGCAGACTCCATCCACTACGAACTTAGCGATGAAGTGCTCACCAATGCCGATGTCATCTACGATACCCGTATGCAAAAAGAACGCTTCGAAGACATCGAACAATACAACCAAGTCAAAAATGCCTTCATCTTCACCCCTGAAATGGTCAGCACCATGAAACCCGACGCCACTCTCATGCACCCACTCCCACGCGTGAACGAAATTATGCAACGCGTCGACCACCTCCCACAAGCACGCTACTTCGAACAAGCACTCAATGGCGTCCCCGTACGTATGGCCCTCATCGCCGAAGCTCTAGAAATCTAACAATGAACGCCAGCCAACTCCTCCTCTCAGCACACTCAGGCTCCCCGATGCCTGAAAATCTCAACCCCGCCCACCAAGCCCTCTGGACCGAACAAGCCGGTAACTGGCACCTCGCCCACGATATGTGCAATGAAATACCCGACCCAGCCGGCGCCTGGATCCACGCCTACCTCCACCGCGTCGAAGGCGACCTGTCCAACGCCTCCTACTGGTACCATAGAGCAAGTAAAGAACTCCCCACGTGCAGCCTCGAACAAGAATGGCTGCAAATCGCCGAAGCTCTCGCCTAAGCCCCACAACTAGATAAACTCCCCCCATCACCATCATCTTTGTTAGTACGGGCCACTTCACTCAACGCGCGAGGCAACTAAAGGACAAAGATCAGATTTTGTTAGGTAATCTGATTTACTCTAAAATCGCATAGCGCAAATTTCGCAAGATTTAACCTTCCTTCATTCGTCTATTCCGAGTCGAGAGATGGTTTTATATTGCCCGCCCCTGAGCTCCAACCATACACTCCCAATGATGCGTCTTGCTTTTCTAACTTTCTTCCTCCTCTGTGGCGTTGCTCGCGCTGGCATGACAGTCATCACCCTAACTGATGTGGCGGAAATGCGACTCCAGTCGCTCTCCTTCTTCATCGCCAGCTACCTCTTGATGGCCCTTTTCGTCAAATGGCTCTGGAACTACCTCGCCAAGTCATTTGAAAAAATACCCCACCTAAAATACCGACAAGCTCTCGCTCTAGCACTTGTCTCAGGGCTCTTTCTCTATGTCATCCTGACTATGATTTCCGGTGCTCGTGAACTCCTCACTCCCGGCGCTTGGCAAAAAAATGGATACGGCTATAAACTAAAGGACACATCCAAAGAGCTACATCAAGTCGACTTATTCCCTATCGCTTTTGAGCTGCGCGATTCTCTAATGGAATCCGCTAAACGACACGACGGAGCCTTCCCAGCCTCACTCTTCACTGATGCAATGCTCCTAACAAATGCTCAATCTAACTTTTCCTACCGCGCTGGGCTCAGCATCAACACCTCCACCCCCACTCTACTCGCGTACGCTTCAGAGCCCCAAAACTCTAACCATATCGTCATCCTAACAGACGGAACAGTTACACTCTGGCCAACTACAAAAATTCAGGAGGCTTTATTCCGTGAGTAAACAACCAACAAAACCTCCTCGCCGCTTAGGGCCGAGAATCGCACGTATAACAGCCATACTCTTTGCAGTGTTATTCTGCGCCACATTTGTCCAAATTGGGGTTTTGCAGTTTTTTGTGATGCTCGTAATTGGCTGGGCGCTCCATATTCTCAGAGTATTCCCACTCCTTTCTTGGAACTTTGAACTCATCTTTTGTTTCATCTTTGCCCTCTTCTCAGCCACATACTTACTTCACAAAATGATTCTGTGGTTTCACAAACAGAGCCCCCGATCACCTCACTGGCCGTTAAAAAACACACTCAGTCTATGCGCCCTCACCCTCATGCTCTTCGGGATGTCAGTAGCCATGACTGGAATCGTCCACCAAACCATCTGGGTTGCGAAAAGCCCCATCCTTCAGAGCAATCGCTATAGTCCAGCCAATACAGCTATAACTCAGGCAAGAATCCTCATCACCCACCTCCATCTTGCCTCTCGTGGCAATCTAGAAGATTTTCCTGAAAACCTTGAAAGCCTCGTTCACTCCTCCCAAGAACTCACAACAAAAGAGCTCTACTACCAGCCAGCTGACAAAGCCAAACTCCCAGAACCATGGGTCTACTGCCCACCAAGCCCTGCAGACACAACCCTGGAGAATATCGTACTCCACAGCAGCACTCCCTCCTTCTCCGGCAAATGGCTCGTTGCCCGAGCAAACACCTCCGTCGAGCTCATTGACGAAGCACAATTCCGACAGCTACTAACAAAAACAAAAAATATGACACAGAGCGACTAACCTCGTCCTAGTGACGCAATCACACATCCCCACTGATTTTTTCATTCAGCCGACTCCTTGACACGAGCCCCCAAAGCTCAACTCCGCGCCGCCCACCCTCATTCACAGGAAACGCACTCAATGACAACAGAGAACGCACACTCAGCGTAAACGCCCCATCCAACTCAAATCTAACACTAAGTACAAATTGAGCTTTGAAGCGAAATCAAAAAATCAGTGAGTTTCCGCAAAATCACCCTCACCGAAGCCAAAGGCTCCCAAAAATCTACGCAAAAATAAGCCCCTTCATCTCATAGACAAAAAACGAGCCACAGGTCACCACCCGTGGCTCGTTCTATTTCACCCTCGGCAAAGGGTGGGTTCAACACAATACATGGCGTATAGATTTCTTATCCCACTACGGGGTCAAAAAGAGAAAAGGTGAAAGAATAAACGCTTTGGCCTATTCACCATAAGTAAAGGTGCATGAGAGCCGCATTACGCTGCCTGATTCTCAAGCCCCGCATAACCCGCTCGATTGGCACTGTCGGCCAATGCACGTAGCAAGACCTGGCGCGCCCGCACGCGTGGAGCGGTCAACACCGCCGCATACGCCTTCTGGTATTCCTCGGGTGCCACTACTGTGAAATCCCGATTGGGATCAGTAAGTTGCAAAACCACGTCTACCAAAAGACCAGGCTCTTCCTCTAAAATCGGCAAAAGATTCTGAACCAACATTGCCGGCCCAATCCGCTCCTTCGCTGTGAGCTCCACTAAAAGCTCAAGTTCCGTTGCAGCAACTACCGCATCTACTGCCACTTCCTTATCATTATTATCTACTAAAGTTGTCATTTTTCTGAGTCTAGATTGAGAGATTCCCCTCGTTATTAAATTTTATTGATAGCATTATACACACTCCCAGTTATACAAACAAGGAGAGTTCGACTGATCCATTCAGTCATTTTAAAGTTAGCCCATTTGGGAGGTCATCGACGGACACCAGAAAGACGTTGTTGGCTGTGCTGGTCTTTCACCGTGTCGCGTCATCTTCTATTCCAGTGAGCTCATTTTCCGGAAACTAAGCATAAAAAAACTCGCTTCCTGTTTTGGAAAGCGAGCCACATTGAATTCGTATCTGTTGAAATATACTTGTTTATGCAGCTCGCGTTCCTCCTTTCTGTTTGGAGGACCACTGGGAAATCTTGGAATGTTTCTGAATGCCACCCGACATCATACCTGCCCAAGACTTCCCGGAGGAAAACTTGATAAAGTAGGCATATGGATAGTGGTTGCTCATCAGTTGAATCGTTTGATGCTTTGAGAACTACGCGCATTTTTCAAATCGCGCAACCCTAAAGTTATTATTTTATGACACAAACCTGTCACATTTTCCACACCTTTCAGCAAAATCGAAGTTATAGCAACACCTACACACCTCATTATCAGTTTATTCTGTGGCACATTTCTCAATAAAATGCTTCAAACCCTCCCATCTAAGCTATGTTCAAACTTCTCAAAACCGACGACAAAACCAAGGCTAGACGCGGCCAACTCACCACCGCCCACGGTGTCATCCAGACCCCCATCTTCATGCCCGTCGGCACCCAAGGCACAGTCAAAACTCTCCACCCAGATGATCTCGTCGATCTAGGCTCACAAATCATCCTCGGTAATACCTACCACCTCAACCTCCGCCCCGGACTCGATGTCATCCGCGCAGCCCAAGGCCTACATAAATTCTCCAGCTGGGATATGCCAATCCTCACAGACTCAGGCGGCTTCCAAGTTTGGTCACTTGCAAAATTACGCAAGATCTCAGAAGAAGGCGTCGCTTTTGCCAACCACCTCGATGGCTCCAAAATGATGCTCTCCCCTGAATCGAGTATGGAAATCCAAGCCACCCTCGGTTCCGACATCGCCATGCTCTTCGACGAATGCCCCCCCTACCCATGCGATGAAAAATACGCTGCCGACTCACTCGCCCTCACAACGCGTTGGGCCAAACGCTGCAAACAATGGCATGAAGAAAATCGCAGCTCCATCGTCCCTTGGCAACTCGACAATAGCCTCATCGCTAACCCCACTGAAGTCTCACGCCAGCTCGCCTTCGGCATCGTTCAAGGTTCCACCTACGCCGACCTCCGTGAACAATCCGCTAAAGAACTTATCGAAATCGGCTTCGATGGCTACGCCGTCGGCGGCATCTCAGTGGGTGAACCGGAATACGAAATGATCCGCGCCATCGACAATGCCGTCCCCCACCTCCCCCAGGATAAGCCACGCTACGCAATGGGCCTCGGCACCCCACCGCAAATGCTCGAAATGATCGCCCGGGGAGTCGACATGTTCGATTGCGTCATGCCTACCCGTGTCGCCCGCCATGGACTCGCCTTCACACACGATGGCCCCATCCATATCAAAAATAAAGAATTCGAGCTCGACCAACGCCCGCTGACAGAAACCACCCACCCCAGCGTCGCCCGATTCTCTCGCAGCTACATCCGCCACCTCTGGCGCGCCAAGGAAATGCTCGCTTTAAGATTGCTTTCCTTCCACAATCTGCATTTTTACCTACAACTCATGGAGCAAGCACGTGAGGCCATCGACAACGGAAACTTCACCGAGTTCAAAGACGCCTTCATCGCTCGCTACACCGCAAATTCTAAATAATAAATAGCACTATGAACACATTCACCACACTCGCCCAGAGCGGAGGCGGCAACCCCGCTCAGACCTTTATCATGTTTGGTATCCTCTTTGTTGTCATGTGGGTCGTCATGATCCGCCCACAACAAAAACGCCAAAAAGAACTCAAAGCGAAACAAGACTCTCTTAAAGCAGGAGATAAGGTCATCACTATCGGCGGAATGCACGCCACAGTAAACTCCGTCAGTGACTCCACTGTCTCACTTCGCATCGCAGATAACACCTTCGTTAAATACGACCGCTCTGCTATTGCCACTGTCGTCACCAAAAAAGACGATAAGTAATCCCTTTCCACCCTCCACAAAGGCCTCTCCTAACCGAGAGGCCTTTTCTTTTTGAGCTTGAAACTTGAAACTTCTAACGCCCCGTTCTATACACCCTAACCAGTGAAGAATACTTCCATCTATTTGATTGCGGGCGAGGTCAGCGGGGACACCCACGGCGCCGAACTCATCCACGCGCTCAAAGATACCATCCCAAATGCCCAAATTCTCGGCACCGGTGGCCCCGAGATGCAAAAAGCCAGCGATGGTAAGATACGTGACTGGGTCGAAGATGCTGCTGTCATGGGAATCTGGGAAGTACTCAAACAATACTCCTGGTTCAAAAAACAATTTGATCTCATGCTTAAGGAGATCATCGCCACCGCCCCCACCGCTCTCGTCCTCATCGATTACCCAGGCTTCAACCTCCGCATGGCTAAAGCCGTGCGCGACGCCCTCCCCCAAACCAAAATTATCTACTACATCAGCCCACAAGTCTGGGCGTGGAATAAAGGCCGCATCCCCAAAATGGCAAACTTGCTCGATCAAATGATCTGCATCTTCCCATTTGAAAAAGAAATCTTCGAATCCGCTGGCCTCCCTACCGAATTCGTCGGCCATCCCATCGTCGATGAACTCCGCGAAAAATCCATATCCACCGAAAGGGACCCGAAACTCGTTGGCCTCTTCCCTGGTAGTAGAGAACGCGAGGTTGCTCGACTCTTCCCAGTGATGTTAGAAGCCGCTCGTAGGCTCAATAGCGAACATCCCTCCATCAGATTTCAAGCTCCTGCAGCCTCCCCCAAATTAGCCCAGAGCATGCAGAGCTACCTTGACAAAGCAAAGCTCCCTGATGGCCTAGTCTCCATCAGCACCGGAGATAGCCACTCGCTCATGCAAAAAGCCGCCTGTGGTGTCATCGCCAGCGGTACAGCTACCCTAGAAGCCGCCTACTACGGACTCCCCTATTGCCTGATGTACCGTATCGCTTGGCCAACCTACTTCATTGGCAAAATGCTAGTCAAAGTCGACTACATCGGCCTCGTCAACATCCTCGCTGGCAAACAAGTCGTGGAAGAATTTGTCCAAGGTGACGCAGACCCCTGCCACATCCAACACGCACTCGACAAATTCCTCGCGGACCCTGACTACACACATAAAGTGCAGTCCGAGCTCCTAGCCACCGCCGAAAAACTCGGCACCCCAGGCTGCCACCAGCGCGCTGCTGACTGCATTGCAAAAGTACTTGCACAATAGACACTTTCAGACGACAGCTCTGGCAACCTGAATCCAGACAGCGCATCCTATGTCCCAAGAGTCCAATAAGAAAAGTGCCCGCAAATACTGGTGGATCATTATGCTGCTTCCAGTCGGCCTAGCTCTTGGCACAGTCACTAGCCTCTTCCACCACCTTCGCCAAAATGAGGAAGAACAAGCCCAAGAACAATTCCAAGTAGCCGTCACCCTCAATGCCCCTCACATTGATTCAGGTATTGAACGTGCTCTCATCCTCGGCACCCGTAACACCTCCACCCCACTGGGAAGACGCAATACCCAGTCAGCCAGAAAGTTCATCCAAGGCGCCACCAGCCCGGGCGGAACCGGACTTTCCTTTCATGAGGTAAATTCCTCACTCCACGGAGAAGAAACGATAAAACTCTCATACACAGACATCCCAGGTGCCGAAAAAGACTCCTTCCTGGTCGTCGTCATCGAACTTGCGGGCTCAAAATCAAAAGGCGCTGCCGTCAAACTCGGCATCACTCCTTCTCTCATCCGCTCACTACTTGAGTCCTCGAACTTTAAAAGCATCCGCTTCGTGCTCACCCCTGAACAAGCATCTCCCGCACAACACGCCAAACAACTCGGAAAATCCGTCTTCAAGCACGACCAATCCATTGCATGCCTGCTCGTAATCAAGGAACAAGAGTCTGTTTCTATCAACGATATCAATGATTGGTCCCTAGTAGATTCTAATCTCCCAGTCAGCCAAATGCTTAGCCAACAATCCCCCCCATTCCTCGCCATCACACACCCGATTCTAGAAAGCTCTCCCCTAAACGAGCTCACCCCCGCGATCAGCACTGCCGCCCTCAATGCGACAGAACAACTGCGCAAACTCATCCTCCAAGCAGCAAAGTAATCCGTGCATATGCCCCAACTTGGGTGTATCTATGCTAGATGAAAAACTATCTCGTTGTCGGAGGAAACTCTGGGATTGGCCAAGCTCTCATTGCCCAGCTGCTAGAACAAAACCACAAAGTGCACGCTGCCACGCGTAGCCAAACTAACCTCCCCCCTGGACTCTGCTCCATCCAGAGTTTCGATGCAACAATCCCCTCAGAGCTTCAACTTCCTAACTCCCTAGATGGCCTAGTCTACTGCCCAGGCACCATCACCCTGAAGCCCTTCCACCGGCTCACTCGCGAAGATTTCATGCATGACTTGGAAATCAACTACCTCGGTGCAGTCCATATTCTTCAGGCTGCCCTCCCCTCACTCAAAAAATCACCCTCCCCCTCAGTCGTCCTTTTTTCCTCCGTCGCCGCACGACATGGCCTTCCCTTTCACAGTTCTATCTCCGCCGCCAAGGCTGCCGTCGAAGGTCTTACCCTAGCCCTCGCTGCCGAGTGGGCTCCAAGTATCAGAGTCAATGCTATTGCCCCATCTCTCACCAATACCACTCTCGCTTCCCCTCTCCTCAATTCCGAGGCAAAACAGGAAGCCGCCGCCAAACGCCACCCACTCCATAAGGTGGGAAACCCTGAAGATCTCGCTGCCATTGCGAGCTTCCTTCTCAGCTCCCAAGCCCAATTTATCACTGGCCAAATCATCACCGCCGACGGAGGTATCAGCTCAATTACCAAATAATACCACTCCGTGATCTATATTCCCGCGCTACCCCAACACAGCTATTTTAACGAGCGGCGCACCCTACAGCGAGACCGAACATTGTCCCTTGTGTAGGATCGCATCAACATGCTCGATAGATAACGATCCTCCCTCTCTAACGTATCCACTCCTTTGACACCGGCCACATGCGTGACACGCGAAAAGATTGCCCACTTGATAGAGGACTTGGGTACCGACTTCACCCCGTAACCACGAGCTTGGTTGCTCGACCAAAATGTCACATATTCCTCACCTCCACGTTCGCTGGTGCCTAAGTAAACAACCAAATGCCCAAACTCATTGCGCCCAATCTCATCAGTCCAAAAAATCTTCATGAAGTCTCCAGGCCGTGCATCAGCATATGATTCAAAGTTCACCCCCATTCCTAAATCTTTCAGCACCTTCGCCGCTCCAGGCCCATTGGCATTCCATCGCCCCCACATCCCCACACCATCGGCCTCACCTCGCATCCTTAGCGCCTCCAACTCAGCAGCACTCAACTGCAACTGCCCCCCCTCAAGCGCCTCCTCCACCATCCCTAACAAAACTAAATAGGTTGCTCCCGAACAATAACTTGGACGCGCCACTTTAGGTGAAAGGTCCAACCCACCTTCTGATACCTGAATCGACCTCGCCAATGCATTGTGCGCGACTGCCATCGTCGAATAACCACCACCACTCGGCATCTTGTTGATCGCCCGAATCACCGGCTTGTTTTGCTCAATCGTCTCCACATCAATCGAGGAAGAACACGAGACCCCCAATACACAAATCATCACTAACCATCCATGTCGTAGCCATTCCATAACGCCTCCATTACCATCTTGGGATCATCCACAAAGCAAGCGTCAGCTTCACTATCGATCACTTTTCTTAAATCCCCCGTTCCACGAACCGTATACACAGCCACCATCAATCCCTCCCCTTGAGCATACCTTACCCACCCTTTGTCCAAAGCCCTCAAACTAGGGTTCACCCACCTAGCTCCTAAGCTCAAAGCTTGCTGAATCGCCCCCTCCCACTCCCGCGCTTTCGAAAATAACACCGCTATGGGCACACTATCATGCATTTCCCTAACACGCTTCAGCATCTCCCAATCAAAACTCGAAACTATCACTTCATCTTCCCACCTTCGCCCCTCTAACATATTAACTACAGCCTCAGCTACCCCCTTGCCTTTAAGCTCAATATTCACCCCCACTTTCCCCTCACAAACATCGAGAACCTCCTCAATGAATGGCACCTTCTCTCCCCCCCCCGCATCTAACTCTCGTAACCGATCTAAACCTAGGTCACCGATACAACCCACTCCGTCCGTTGTCCTATCTACCCTCTCATCATGAATCACAACAAGCCTCTCACCTAACAAATGGACATCCACCTCCACCCAGCGACATCCCTGCTCAATCGCTAACTTGACTGCTGCTAGCGTATTTTCAGCCGCTCTACCAACACAGCCCCTGTGCCCTATCACCATCAATGGTAATTTCTCATTCACATCTAACTATTTCATAGTCTAAGCTGAAATTTCAATCCCTTACTTCATCCCATCATGCTCCCAGACCCACGTATTTCACTCATTGCACAAGCTCAGAATGAAAAACTCTGGGACATCATCGTGATCGGCGGTGGAGCCACAGGCCTAGCCACGGCTTGGGATGCCGCTAGCCGTGGCTATAAAGTGGCTCTCCTAGAAGCCAACGACTTCGCAAATGCCACATCCAGCCGCTCCACTAAACTCATCCACGGAGGCGTTCGCTACCTACAAAAAGGGGAAATAGGTCTCGTCCGTGAAGCTCTCGAAGAACGCCACCTTCTCCTAAACAATGCTGCCGCCTTTGCTCGCCCTCAACGCTTCATCCTCCCAACCCACTCCCCCCTCGCAAAATACTATTACCGCTTCGGAATGTGGCTCTACGACACACTCGCTGGCCACCAAAATATCCACCCCGCACAACTACTTAGCCAAAAAGCATTACACGAAGCTCTCCCCCAATATTCCAAACCCTCCCCTACAGGTGGAGTCGCCTATTCTGATGCCCAATTCGATGATGCTGCCTTAGCTGTCGCTTTCGCCCAGTGCATCAATGCCTCAGGCAACCTGGCAGTCAACTACCTCAGCGTCGACTCCCTCCTCACTCAAAATCACAAAGTCCATGGAGTGCACGTCCGCGACACCGAAACCCAACAAACATGGAAAATGCGTTCAAAGCTTGTCATTAACGCCACGGGTATTTTTTCCGACGATTTCCGACAATCCACCGCATCCAGTATCCACTGGAAAATTCAAACCTCCCGTGGTTCACACATCGTCGTACCCGGCAATGCCCTCGGCTCAACGAACGCCCTCATTATACCAAAAACTACTGACGGTAGAGTCCTCTTCGCCATCCCCTGGAAAGCCCACACCCTCATAGGCACAACAGATGTAGCCACCGAAGCTCCCGAGCTCCACCCCATTCCATCCGAACAAGAAATTGCCTTTCTCGTAAATGAGGCTCAATGCGCATTCCAACTCGATCCCTCTACCATCACCTCGAGCTGGGCAGGCCTCCGACCGCTTGTCAGCCGAGCTCAAAAAAGCTCCACCGCCGCCCTCTCTCGTAAACATATCATAGATATCTCCAGCAACGGTCTCATCTCGATCCTCGGTGGCAAATGGACAACTTGCAGGAAAATGGCTGAAGACACCATCGATGCTGCCATCAAATCCCACTCCCTCTCACCAAAAGCCTGCCAAACAAAACAACGCGTCCTCACTGATCATGGTGCTCTCCCCCCACTACACAAAGTCGATGACCCTCCTATCGACCCCACCCCGCATATCCACGAATTCTTTCACCAATTCTACGCTAGAACCCCCGACGATATCCTTGCTAGAAGAACCCGCCACGCCATGCTCGACTCACAAACTACGAAAGCACTCACTCCCTCAATTGCCGCTACCCTAGAATCATTGAAATCAGGTACTTAACCACCCCCTCAAAAATCTACACACGTTTTGTTAGCGATTCCTGTTGCTCTAAGCGCATTACTCCCTATATTCCTTCTGCTGCCATGTTCGTCACTATCACAGTACGTGCCCAGGCCGATATATATATTACGGGAGCTGCCCCGGAGGTTTGATGTCACGCCTTTTCAGGAAGACAAAGGACCAATGGATGTTCCCACCTACTGAGCTTTCGGATCAGTGGCCACAGTTCTGTGGACGGCATGGCGGTGTTTTTTCCTTCCTAGTAGCAACGCGCCCCTTGGCAATAGAACTCCGCCACACCTCTCGCCCCCACTCATAGAATGGGAATGCCCATAACCTTTGCGTTGATATCTCCCCTCTCGTAGCAAGCTTCCTTCTCACCGCTTGGTCGCGTCCTCCCCCCAATAATACTCACTGTGATAACTTCACCAACTATATCTCCAACAGCTCACTCAGTAAGCATGATATAAATAATACTTGCATTAACTTGTTAGCTCACTAATAAATCATATCATTATGGCAAAGAAAGCACCTAAAGCACAAAGTAGAGGCAAGCGCTACACCAACGCTGAAAAAGCTGAAATCCTCACTTTTGTGGATAAGCATAACGCTGAAAAAGGCCGTGGCGGAGCTGCCGCTGCTTCCCGTCAATTCAAGGTTTCCCAACTCACCATCGGTAACTGGCTTAAAGAAGCTGGCTCCCCATCACCTCGACGTAAAGCTAAGTCAGGAGATATCACAAAAACTCTCAAACGACTTGGTGAAATCCACAAGAAAATGGCTAAAGTCGAGGAAGAACTCAGCACTCTGCGCAAAGAATACGCAGTACTCAAAAGCCAACTCTAAACAACTCATAACCCAGGCCGCACGCACCCCCAGCGGCCATAACAACGGCCACCATTCTCCTCAGATTGGTGGCTTTTTTCTGCCTTCTCATTCGTAAAACAATGCCTGGCAACCAAGAATCACTTCCCGAATTGCCAGGCACACACACATGCGCGTTCACTTAAGGAGCTGTAGTTTATCCATCAGCGACTTACGACTTCTTCGATCCATC
>NZ_JBHUJB010000060.1:0-811 GCF_042683245.1 Rubritalea tangerina | reverse complement strand
CTCACCTTTGCAAGCTTTTTATTTACTTATTTTCAATCAGTTATGCTTAAGTGAACGCGCATGGGCGGATAAGTTCTCCCGCTTTGACAGCCTGAGAAATCACCGTGCTACTAATTCCAGCTTTACGCAGCAGCGCATCTCGCACAATAGGAGATTGCTTTGCTAGATTGAGTAGGTGTTGATACTGAATTTCCATTTTTTAGTAAGATGGTTTCAAGTTACTTAATTTTGGAAATATGGGCGAGTAAGAAGAGACCTAGCGCTTGTCCTACTGATTCTTTGATCAATGCCTTAGATATTATTTTGTTAGATACGCACCACACAAACTTTCTTAGGAAAACTGCGTCTTTGTTGGTTCTGAGCTTACGCGCTCTCCCTAACTAGATATGTATGGCGCATGTTATGACGAGGTGAAACTGGGGAGAGAGGAAGGATGTATTATATTGGTTTAGATGATATTTGAAGAATGTCTATCGATTAACATTCTAATTGTTAGGTTGCTAATGTGGGTGGTTGGGGAGGTGTTGGGTGCTAGCAAATGGATGTGGCTGCGCTGTGGAGAGGGGAAAGGGGAAAGGAGAAAGGAGAAAGGAGAAAGGAGAAAGGAGAAAGGAGAAAGGAGAAAGGAGAAAGGAGAAAGGAGTTTTCAGATTTCAGATTTCAGATTTCAGATTTCAGATTTCAGATTTCAGATTTCAGATTGAAGATTGAAGATTGAAGATTGAAGATTGAAGATTGCAGATTGCACATGCGCGTTCACTTAAGGAGCTGTAGTTTATCCATCAGCGACTTACGACTTCTTCGATCCATC
>NZ_JBHUJB010000059.1:16457-16992 GCF_042683245.1 Rubritalea tangerina | reverse complement strand
CGTGCCACCCCGCTCTCATCCGCCGTGACTGCAATAAGCGAAAGCTTGTTGGGAAACAAACCACCAGCCTCCGCTTGAAAAAGCACCTCAGTACCAGGAGTCGCTCTAACCGCTAGCTCGACTGGCACATGTGTGAGCGTGTAAACATGCGATGCTGAAACCAACTCTAACTCACCATGCTCGCGTGACGCAGAGTCTGCAGCAGCATTGAAGCGACCGCTGAGCCTCTCTAACTCCTCTACCTGTTCTTTGCTTAAAATGTTCTTATACCCCTCCTGATACGATCCACTCCGAAGAATAAAACCCACTGGCTGCAGCACCCGCATGAGCTGGTCGTGAAGCTGCATCTTAGAATAAGCATCACTTTGTTTGAGATACGCACTGTGTAACTCGGAGGCTTCTTGCACCTGTTGCTGGTATATTGGCCACTTCTCTATCACATCCGGAAAGGACTGCACCTCCCCCTTCTTCGCTGCCTCCAGATACGCCAACTTGCTCGCATGCAATGCCCGCACCTTCTCAAACTTCCTTGCCA
>NZ_JBHUJB010000059.1:0-16423 GCF_042683245.1 Rubritalea tangerina | reverse complement strand
ATCTGGTACCTGATCAAACCCAGGCTCCTCAGCCTGCCCAAAAACAGAGGAAGCCCCGAGTGCAAACGCGGAAAACACAAACCAACAGCTCACACCACGGAACTTCCGTGACTGCTCAGATACAGCAATACTTGGCAAAAACGATTTCATAAAAAATTTGGTCCCCAGAGTGTAAGAAGCAATACCCCACACCCAAAATTCCATCTGGATTCGATAGCGAATGATACGGTCTAACAAATCATTAACACAAAATATCTGTTATCTTTGTTAGGTTAAAAAAATCTAACTCCTCACGCATTCTGTCCGTTCCCTACCGGTTGATCCAATCGGCCAGAATTCGTGCCTTGCCATCGCCCCCTCTAACTCCTAGCCTGCGTGGCATCATAACAATTGGGGCTCTCTCTCATGGAGCCTCCAACATGCACATCACACCCAGAAAATCCTCATGAAGATCGACCACCCGCGTAGGCACCGCAAGGCATGCCTCCAGCTCGTATTGGCATTGTTAGCACTTTGGTTCACCGTCAGCCTCGGCTGTGGCGTATTATTCCGTGATTGGTTAGACGCCAACTTCCCATCCATCGGCAATGCACCATTCGGTTTCTGGATGGCCCAGCAAGGCTCCATCATCTGCTTCATCCTCATCCTCGTCATCTACGCCTGGGTCATGAATAAGCTCGATTCCAAACACGGCTACTCAGAAGAAGACTAACAGCTATTCTTGCTCGCATTAATTTTCATTTTTACCTTCTAAACAATCGTGTCCCAAGACCTACTCAACTTTATTTTCATCGGAATCAGCTTTGCCATCTACATTGTCATCGCTATCCGCTCACGCGCCTCCTCCACCAAGGAATACTACACCGCAGGTGGAGGCGTCTCTCCACTCGCCAATGGCATGGCCACTGCCGCAGACTGGATGTCTGCAGCCACCTTTATCTCCATGGCCGGGGCAGTTGCCATCAATGGCTATGACGGCTCGCGCTTTCTCATGGGCTGGACCGGCGGCTTTGTCTTGCTGACCGTGCTGATGGTCCCCTATCTGCGAAAATTCGGTAAAGCCACTGTGCCTGACTTCATTGGCGACCGCTACTACTCGCGCCTCGCCCGAGCCGTCGCCATCGTCTGCGCCATCTTCATCTGCATGACCTACATCATGGGGCAAATGCGTGGAGTCGGTGTGGTCTTCTCCCAGCTCTTCGGCATCAGCATCTCAGCAGGTGTCATCGTCGGTGCTGGCATCGTTTTCTTCTACGCCGGTCTCGGAGGCATGAAAGGAATCACCTACACCCAAGTGGCGCAGTACAGCGTCATGGCATTCGCCTACACCCTCCCAGCCATCTTCATCGCCATGGCCCTCACCGGCAATGTCATCCCACAGCTCGGCCTCATCGGCGACTACACCGCAGGCGCTGGCTCCCCCGTCCCCTTCCTCGATAAACTCAATAACATCAATACCGAACTGGGCTTTAGAGAATACACCGAGGGCAAGCTATCCACTCTCAACATGTTCTGCATCACCGCAGCTCTCATGTGTGGCACCGCAGGCCTCCCCCACGTGATCGTGCGCTTCTTCACGGTGAAAAATGTCAAAGCCGTCCGCAAATCCGCCTGCTGGACCCTTCTCTTCATTGCCGTCATCTACCTCACTGCCCCCACCATCGGTGCCTTCTCCCGTGTCAACCTCATCGAAAAACTCCACAACACAACCTACACCGAAGCCCCATCCTGGCTCCAAGATTTCGAACGCACCGGCCAAATGGCTTGGGTCGATAAAAATGGCGATGGCAAAATCCAATACTTCGGCCCCGCAAAATCAGACAATAACAGCAATAGCGTCTTCCAAGGAAAGAAACCCACATACCCCGAAGAATCCGCTCCCGATAACCAAAAAATTGGCAGCCACGGCGAACGCCTCCTCGCCAATAAAGCCGACATGTCGAACCCGAATGAACTCTGGTTCGGTACCGACATCATGGTCATGGCCAACCCCTCAATGGCGGGCCTCCCAATGTGGGTCATCGCCCTGCTCATGGCAGGCTGTATCGCTGCGGCACTCTCCACAGCAGCCGGCCTCTTGCTCGTGCTCTCTACTTCGATCTCTCACGACTTGATGAAAAAAATCGTCAAGCCCGACCTTAGCGACAAAGAAGAAGTCATGTACGCGCGCCTCGCCTCCTTCGGCTCCCTCGCCGTCGCTGCCTTCTTTGGTATCAACCCCCCATCAGCCTTCATCGCTAAGACCGTTGCCTTCGCCTTCGGCCTCGCAGCCTCCTCCTTCTTCCCCACCCTCCTCATGGGAATCTTCTCCAAAAGAGTCAATAAGCAGGGCGCCATCGCTGGCATGATCAGCGGCATCAGCTTCACCCTCGCCTACATCCTCTACTTCCAGTTCTGGGGCGGCACACCAGACCAATACTTCTTCGGCATCACCCCCGAAGGAATCGGTTGCCTCGGCATGCTTATCAACTTCGCCGTCACCTTCATCGTCACTGCAGTCACTCCACCCCCCCCCGCAGAAGTCCAAGAAATGGTAGAAAATATCCATATCCCCTCAGGCGCTGGAGAAGCCAGCCACCATTAGTCACCCCCCCAAAAGCCAAGCCCTCAAAGCTTAGCAATCCACTCCAGGCTCAGCGTACCCACCCGCTCAGCCTGGTTTTTTTTACCCCCACTTCGTCAGCCTTCGCCTAATACCGTTGAGCAAAACGGAATGGATGAATGGTCGGAATGAGCTTGCAGAATATCAAGGCGGAGTGAAGGCCTCCCGCACGCGCGGGACAACTGAATGACAACGATGACATTCTGTAAGATAATCCGATCTACTCTAAAATCGCGTAGCGCAAAATTCACAAGACTTAACCACACCCCATTCGTCTCTTCCGAGTCGAGAGATGGTATATCAGTGTAATTTTTTTGTCAGCATGTGAGATCCTCTGGTATGTTCCAAGAACCACCCATTCTCCCATGCCCACTGAACCACACTCAGATGCCCCACCTCAGGCTAACGACCTCCTCCAGGAGATCGATGCCATCCAGGTGGATCTGCGTGGCTACGTGATCTCCATCGCTGGCTCGGCCGAAGACATCGACGACATCATCCAAGAAACCAACCTCTTCCTCTGGGAACGCCAAAACGATTTCACCCCAGGCACCTCGTTCAAAGCCTGGGCATTCAAAGTCGCCTACTTCAAATCCATGGCACAACGTCGGGACGCAATCCGCCGCGGCCACGTCACCTTCTCAGAGTCCACCATCCAAAGAATTTCTATCGAGGCCGAAAACCACTTCACCCCAGCCACCGACCGCGTGGCAGCCCTCCGCCATTGCCTCCAAAAACTCAAGCCAGATGACCAAAACATACTCTACCAAAAGTATGTCAAAGGCGCCTCCTTCACCGACTTCGCCAAACACCTCGGCAAACCAGTCAACTCCATCCACCAGATTGCCTCACGCGCCCGTCTCGCACTGCGCCAATGCATCCAACAACAACTCTCCAAATCTTAAGTACCCGTGAAGCCATCTCCCGAACTCATCAAGCTGGTCGATCAATGCCTCGCCAATTCCCTCAGCCGCACCGAAATGGCGCGCCTCGAGGAACTCCTCGAACATCACGACAACCTCCACTACTACATCGAAATGGCAGGTATCGAGGCGAGCTTACCCGTCGCATTTGACCAAGCTCCCGCCGTCCGAATCAAAAAGCCTAACCATTGGCTAAAGCCACTCGCCATCGCTGCGGCCGTCGTCTTCGTCTTTACCCTTGGCCACCAGATCGGCCATTCCAATAAACCCGACCCCATTGTCATCGAGCAAGCCCCAGCTCCCATCGCGCACTCCGCTACCATCACCAGCCTCATCGGCGTCACTTGGGAAACCTCAGCCCCCAATAGCTTCCAACTCAACTCCCAAAGCCAACCCGTCACCATCGAATCAGGCTTGATCGAACTCACCTTCAGCAGCGGCGTGCGCACCCTCATCGAAGGCCCCGCAAAGATCAGCGTCACCGGCGATAACCACGCCTACCTCACCAGCGGCCGCCTCGTCGCAGATGTCCCAAAAGGGGCCGAAGGCTTCACCGTCGACTACGCTAGCGGCAGAGTCGTCGATATCGGTACCGAGTTCGCGATGCACGTCCCGCAAAATGCCCAACCAGTCGAAATTGGCGTCTTCCGCGGTGCCGTAGAGGTCTATCAGAAAAATACGGAAACCCCGGTCAAACTCATCAAAAACCACGCCATCACCCACGGTGGCATCCGCAACCAAGAACTCGCTTCCGTCCCATTCCGCCGAGAAGAATACATCCGCTACCTCCCCAGCCGCGAATTCCCCTGGCAACTCCCAAGGACCACCACCTCCACACCCACCACCCAAGAATTTGATGTCAGCCACCTCGTCTGGAAGTCCGGCGATTACCTCGCTATCATCAAATGGATGCATGGCCGCGACGCCACCAGAATCCACGGCGCCGAACTCCTGCTCAATGGCACAGTCGTCGCCACTGACCAACACACAGGTGTCACCGGTGACACCCCCATGGCCAAAGACAATACCTTCACCTTCTCCGTCCCTGAAGACCGCTACCAACGCGGCACCTGGACCCTCCGCGTCAAACTCAGTGCCATCGACCGCCCAAACTCCACCCTCGGAAACTTCACCCCCGAGTCCTCAGGCGTCCTCCTCTTCGAGGACTTCCACGCCCTCAAAGCTGACGAACAAGACTTCGTCGGTACCTGGGAATACCGCCACCATGACACCATCCACCGCCGCACCTTCCACCCCAACCGCACCGCCAGCTATAGTGTCAATGGCAATACCACCGCCGACTTCGCCCAAACGCGTTGGTCAGTCGAAAATGGCGTCCTCTCACTCACCTTCCCAGACTCACGTAGCGACCTCAAAATTAAACAAGAACGCCACCGCCTTCACAAAAAACAAGAAATCATCTTTCTCAATAAACCCTACCGCAACGGATACGCCGTCAAAGAGTAAGCTTGCCACACGCTCTACCATTGTGATAGGTCTCTCGTACATACCCATTCCATCTTATGCTTAAGTCCCTCAGTCTCCTCATCCTCAGCAGTTTTGCCGCCCAGGCAGCCCTTGTCGCCCACTACCAACTAAATGAAACCAGTGGCGGCATCGCCGACATCTCTGGCAATAATTACACCGGTAACAAAGCCTCCAACGGCAGCGGCCAAGTTTATTCCCAAAGCACCGTCACCGCAGGCACCTACGGCTCCATCACCGTCACCGCCGCTCAAGCCACAAACTTCGGCACCTCAATCGATTTCGGTGTCGATAACTCAAACTTTGGCAACTTCACTCTCAACAACGCCGGCACCACTGCCGTAGGAAACCTCCTCTCCACTGGCACTGGCGGTAATAGCATCGACGGCACCATGACCGTCATGGCTTGGGTCAACCTCGACTCCACCTCAGGCGTCCAGTCCATCTTCTCCTCCAACCAAGGTGGCGGCGGCGACGGCTGGCGCTTCGGCACCAATGGTAACCAAGTCCGCTTCACCACCCTCGGCTCCCAAGATTTTAACCAAGGCGGTGCCAACCTCACCACCAATACTTGGAACCACCTCGCCGTCACCGTCGATAACGACACCATCACCTTCTACCTCAATGGCAATGTCCTCGGGTCCCAAAATGCCTCCGTCGCATACAAAAATGAAGAGACCGGATTCGAGGTCAAAGTCGGCGGGAAAGCCACCGGCTCCGAAAATATGTTCGGCCGCCTCGATGAAGTCAAAATCTTTGATACCGCCCTCAGCCAATCCGAAATCATCGCAGCAGCCGTCCCAGAGCCTTCCTCCACCTCATTGCTCGGTCTCGCAGGCTTAGCTCTCATCCTCCGTCGTAAAAAATAACGCACCACAACATGCACACCCCTTCCCTCACTCTCCTCAGCCTCTGTGCTCTCAGCGCAGCACTACCCGCCGCCATCGTACAACGTGCCGACTACGCACTCGGTGAAGCAGGCAGTATCTCAGCCACCCAACCCTACACACCACTCGTAGACTCCATTGGCGGCAATAACATCCCGAACTGGAACACCTCAGCCACCAAAACCTCGGTCATCACCACTGGCCTCGCAGCACCAGGAAGCACCGCGGCACTCCTCGTCTCAGGCAATGCCGGCACTGGTGGAACCTGGTTCGGTGGAACCCAAAATGGCGGTAGCGGTTATACCTCTAACTGGGCACTGGATATCTACCTCCGCCCAGATGCCACCGGCGGCACCTTTCTCGGCGCGACTGATGGCAATGGCGGCACCCAAACTGGCCTCAGATTCTGGGCCACCAATACCGGCCTCTCAGGCACTAGCCTCGGCGGCAATAACCTCAGCTCTGGCACCAACTACCTCCTCCTCAGCAATGGCTCTGGCTTCCTCGGCAATACCACATCCACTTACACCGCTGGAACTTGGGTGCGCCTCTCGATCATTAACTACAATGGCACCGTCAATTACTACCTCAACGAAAGCCTCCAAGACTCGGCTGCCACCGACGGTTTCCTCAACGATATCCGACTCGGTGCTGGCTACTTCGCTGCCGCCGGCTCCAATGGCGCCTTCGATGAAATGCGTATCTGGGATTTCGACCACACCCAAGACTCTCTCGCTGATGTAGAAACCGCCGTCTTTACTCCCGTCCCAGAACCTTCCTCCTCAGCCCTGATCGCACTCGGAGCCCTCGGCCTCATAGCGCGCCGCCGTCGATAAACATGCATTGGTGGCACACCACACTCACCAAACAAAATAACGACCCCCAAAGCCTCTTCGATTGGCTCTACGTCGGATTCAATTGGCTCGAGGCAGCCGCTTGGCTCGCCTTTAGCCTCGTTATCCTACTTCGATTTGTGCGTACCCGTGACACTCCATGGGACCTCCTCTATGCAGCCTTCCTCTTGCTCTTTGCTCTGAGCGATGTCGCAGAAGTCTACCAACTCACCCTCGGCCTCCTCACACTCAAGGTCCTCATCTTCCTCGGCATTCTCATCAGCCGCTCAATGGCAATCCGCCAACGACGCACCCTCACTCTCCCACCACCTGCATAATCGCTGAAAGGTAAGTGTGCTCTTTTTGCGTACAATGCCCACACTTGCACCCCTTGAGCATCTCCCCAAATGGGAGCAAGCTAACTCCAACCTACCCCAACGATGATGAAGAAACCAATCCTTAGCCTATTGGCTGCAGGAGCATCTCTGCTGCCCCTGTCCTCCCCAGCTGAACGATTTACGATCCCCGGTGCAGAAGCCAAAGTCCCTGCGAATACCCAACACGGTGCCGCATACACCCGTGAACATTGGACCACCAAGTCCAATACCAAAGCCTGGGTCAAAGACCCCATCAGCGCCACCGCTCTCCCCCCCAATGGCACCGCAAAAACCACCCTCACTCTGCCAGAAAAAACCGGCTTCTACACACCCAACCACGAGCCAGCCAAAGACAAACACGAACGCTACGCCCTCTTTGTCGGTGTCGAACTCCCCTCCGACCTCCCCGCCAATGGTGCCCTCGCTCTCGTCACCCCCAATGGGAAACGCCTCGCCGTAAGCAAATTTTCCCAAGCCGGAAATTCCGCCTCCGAAGTCGCTTGGATCGTCCTCCCCCACGAACTCGCCATCAAACTCTACGGCAAACCACTCGACCTCCACCTCAAGGCCAACCCCGGCGGCCCACTCGTCTTCAGCAATGTCCATACCATCCTCGTCCCAGAGACCGCCGAAAAATACATGGTCAATAAATCTAACGGACGCCGTGGACCAGATAAACTCCAAGTCGGCGCACTCGGCTTCACCGGCCTCACCATCCATAACTACGCCCCACTCCCCGTCTTCTCCGTGCGTGATGGTGGTCCAGCCGCCAATGCTGGTCTCAAAAAAGGTGACGTCATCCTCGCCATCAATGGCCATTCCTTCACCGACAATACCTGTGACCCAGGGGATGTCTGGTTAGAAAAAGGCCATGAACCCGTCATCGCACGCCAAGTCTTTAATGCCTTCCTCGCTGGAAAAAATACCTTCACCCTCGATGTCGCCGATGCCATAACCGGTAAACAACGCAGCATCACACTCAACACCAAAGCAGGTGCCGGCTTCGAGGGCTTCCCACTCGCTGGTGCCGCTTCCGAACGCTTCTACGACGACCTCATCGAAACAATCCTCGATGAACAACGCGATGATGGAAGCTGGACCACTAGCCGCCAGTCCATCGCTACCAGCTTCGCCATGATGGGGCTGTTAGGTAAACGCGATGTCACGCTCGCACCCGCCATCCACAAAGCCGCCGACTGGTTACTCAGCCAATCCCCAGAAACCATGGCGCACAAAGGGTACTGGGATGCTTCCTACATCGGCATGGCAGTAGCCGAATACGCACTCGCCACCGGCGACCTTCGCGCCATCCAATGGATGGATCGTACTCTCAACCCAGTCAACCAAGGCAGCCACGTCTCAAAATGGGAAACCCCTGTCCTCGGCCATGGCCCCGGCGGACTCCCCTACGGAAACAAATCTTTGCTGGCCCCCCTCATCCACATGCTCGTTTTTGACGCCCTCGCCGAACGCGCTGGCATCGATCATGGACTCTGGGACTACTACTGGCCCTACGTCGAATCCTGTTGGTCCAACCCAGCTGAAAAAAATGGCCACGGCTCCATGGGCTACAACCTCACCTATAAAGATAAAGGCGAGTTCTGGTCCCGCACCGGCCTCACCATGATTGCCACCCAGCTGCGCAATGACAAAATGCATGTGCACAATGCGAACCGTGACTTCATGCGCACCACCCACGGCTGGATGCGTAACAGCCACGCCTACGGTGCCCCCGGAAATATCTGGGGGATGATCGCGCTCGCTTTCACCGGTGAAGGCTACGCCGATCACATGATGGATGCGTGGGCCCCTATCATAGCCGCACAGTGGGAGCCAGGCTACGGCATGCGCTTCACCATGCCACACATGGGTGCCCCCTACATGGAGGGCGATGCCATCTATTCCTACCCGATGGCCACCTTCATGAGTTTCAAACATAAAGGACTCCACATCACGGGTGCCACCGACAAGGGCTGGCTGCCACAAAATCCTAAAGGCACCCTGCCAGAGACCCAATTCACCTACTCAGAAAGTGGTAAACTCACCCTCCGCCCGCTCATCAGCGACAGTGTCCAGGCCCACTTCACCCTCGATGGCTCAGCCCCAACTACCAAGTCCCCCATCTGGCACAATAGCTACACCATCCCTGAAGGCAGCGTCATCACCGCACGCTATATCGCTAAAGATGGGAGAGTCGGCAATACCACCCGTATTTCTTCACGCCAACCCGAACCCTTCACCGTCATCGAAGCCAATGGCTGGCCTGACCCTAAACTCGCTATCCAACGCGCCAGCTACGCCTTTGACTACGATGCCACCACCACCTGGCGCAGTAACAATGGTGAAGGTGCCACCGAAGGCCCCTGGGTCGTTACCATCCAACGCAAGCAAAACCCAGACCCCTTGCGCGGATTCCTTCTCCCCATCGCCGGGAAAAATGGCGTCAAAGCCATCAAGGTCGAAGCCAGTAACGACAAAACCACTTGGACTCCACTCTTCGATGGTGAACTCGATAAATCAGGTGAGCTCCTCTTCTCCAGCACCAGCAAGCATCCCTACCTGCGCTTCACAATCAGCGCACTCCAAGAGGCCAAACAAGGCCTCGTGCTCGCCGATGTCACCCCGCTCGATATGCGTCCCCAACTGACATTCATCGCACCCGGCCGCATCGAAGCCAAAGCCCCCAATCGAGAATTCGGAAACATCCACTTCACCACTGACGGTCAAGTCCCCACCCAAAAGAGCCCGAAAATTGAAACCCTGCTCTGGAATGTCCCAGAAGGTGGTCTCGTCATCGCCAAGGCATTCAACAGCCGCGGCCAATCCTCTCCAGCCAGCCACCTCGTCATGCCAGGCCTCCCTGGACTCCCAAAAGTCCCACAGGTCACCGTCAGTAGCGTCTATGGCAACGGCTCACTCAACCCCACCGAAATTACCGATGGTAACCTCGATTCCTACTGGCACGGTGCCGGATCCGACCACCCACACACCGTCGTCCTCGCCTTCGATTCCCCCATCAACTTCAATGGCATCTGGCAAGTCCCACGCACCAGCGGAGCCCGCAATGGCCGCATCACCCAGTTCAAAGTCAGCGTCAGCGATGACATGACAAATTGGACGGACGTCCACCACGGACACTGGAACTATAATGGCGACCAAGCCGTCGAAAGCCACTTCGCCCGAAACGCCACAGGCAAATTCGTCAAACTCACCAGCCTCGCCGGCTTCGACAAATTTGCCAATATCGGCGAACTCGGCTTCTATAACCTCAGCCAAAAAGACTGGACCCAGCCACTCTACGCCAGCTTTGTGCCACCTGCCACTCAAGATAAAACGCCAGCGCTCGCCGCAACCCAGCCCCCAAACAAAGACGCCACCTCTAACACTCAAGAGAACTCCCCAGACACAGCCAGTGGCTCACCACTCGCCCCTAAGGACCCGAAAGACTTCTACTTCACAGTCGGAGGTATCCTCCTCCTCATGCTCATCCTAGCTCTGCTGATGAAGAAAAAGTGATCCCACTTCCACGCAAGCTCTCGCATCCACTCCCCCAGCAATGCCAGAGCTTGCGTCATTTTGGACTTCACAGGCACGCTGCTCAGGCACAGGCTGCCACCATGCAAGACACATTGGTCGCTATCCTGCCCCGCTGCCTCGAAATAATCGCTAAGGCCGCCGCCTTCCAGCTCGAACATTTCCGTTCCATGCCCGCAGGTGCCGACGACCAAAAGGCTGCACGCGAGATGGTCTCCTTCGTCGATGTCGAAACCGAAAAAATACTCCTCGACGGACTCCTCCCACTCGTCGATGGCGCTGGCTTCTTCGGCGAAGAATCCGGCAAAAGTGGCTCCCAAGACCTCGTCTGGATCGTAGACCCACTCGATGGCACCACCAACTACCTCAGCGGACTCGACCACTTCTCCATCTCCGTCGCCCTCGTCCACCACGGCCAACCCATCTTCGGAGTCGTCCACAAACCCGTCACGAAAGAAACGTGGTCCTGCATCAAGGGCCATGGCCTCCATTATAACGGCAAACCATACCCCAAGGTCTCAGCAACCCTAACAGCTAAAGATGCCCTCTTTGTGACCGGCTTCCCCTATCGCTCACAAGACATCGCTGAAAACTTCTTTGCCTGTGCCGACGAAGTGCTCATCACTGGCCGCGGTATCCGCCGCACCGGCAGCGCAGCACTCGACGTATCTCACCTCAGCTGCGGTTGGTACCAAGGCTACTGGGAAAGTGACCTCCAACCCTATGACATCGCAGCAGGAATGCTTTTCATGCAGGAAAATGGATGTATAGTCAGCAACCCCCAAGGGCAAGACTACGACATGTTCAACGACCGTATCATGGTCGCTGCTCTCCCCATGGTCCACCCCACCCTCAAACAGATCATCGCAAAACACTACGCCTGATCCCATCCCATTTCCTAACTTCTCATCACCATGCCATACCGAATCTGTAAAATGATCGAGGTCGAAAACGGCCACCTGCTCTCCAAACACCCGGACAAATGCCGCTTCCCACACGGCCATACCCGAAAAGTCGAACTCATCTTCGAAGCCGACTCCCTAGATGACCACGAAATGGTCTTCGACTTCAAACTCGTCAAACGCATGGTCGATGACTTCCTCGAAACCTACGACCACGCACTCTGTATGAACACCGAGGACCCCAAATTTGACTTCTTCAAAGAAGCCTACGGTGACCGCATCATCGGCTTCAAAGGCCTCGACCCCACCACCGAAGTCATGGCTAAAACCATCTTCGATCACACCGCCGGACAACTCCAGCACCACATCGATAACCCAGACCCCGAATACCCAGTGCGCGCCGAAGTCCGCCTCAAAACCATCCGCGTCTGGGAAACCACCAGTTCCTGGGCCGAATACGGAATCTAGTTGGTGTCAGCTAGTCAATGGATAGCATTACGAAAGGTAATGATTCCTGATCAATAAAAACCTTGAGGAGTGCTCATTAAGCACTAAGAACTCAGACACTTTTAGAACCTCAGAGAGGTTTCGGCTCCAAGCCCAAAGTGGCAAAGCCAACTCTGGGGGGCATGCAAAAAAACACGACAAGAAGTCTGTAAGACTTCAGGCCTGTTACTGACAAAACACTAGACCCCGCCGCTCTACCCCCACTCGCAAAGCCGCGCCTGTTCTTTTTCAATGCTCTCAGGCTCGCTCAGCACAATGCACCAAGCCCCCCAGAGCTCTCATTTGTCTCTTTTGAAGTACGATGTGATATCACCCACGGATCCCTCCTCATGCATACCACCACACGCGTGCAGGAATGCCATTCATAGTCGCCTCAAAACCTCCCCCAACAATGAGCCCAATTCATACAGAGCACACCCACAGATTCATCGAATATCATCTCTCTAAATTAATAACATATTTTCAATGATATCATAAACTTGGCATGTCGCATGCTTATGCGCAACCATGGCATCATCACCAAACAACTATCAAAAAGTCGGATTCCTCCTCGATATGGACGGAGTCATCTATAAAGGCAAAGAACTCATCGACGGCTCCGCAGACTTCCTCAAAAAGCTGCGGAAACTCAATATCCCCTACCTCTTCCTTACCAATAATAGCCAACGCACTAGACGCGATATGGCGCTTAAGCTCAACCGACTCGGTGTCCCCGCCCAACCCGAGGATATCTTCACCTGCGCCATTTCCACCGCCCGCTTCCTCGCCGAGAAAAAGCCCAACGCCACTGCCTATGTCATCGGTGAAAATGGCCTAGGCTCAGCACTCCACCAAAATGGTATCACCGTCGTCGACGATGACGCTGACTTCGTCGTCATCGGTGAAGGTCGTACCATGAATTTCGAAAATATCGAAAAAGCCGTGCGCCTCGTCCACAACGGAGCCTCACTCATCGCCACAAACCTCGACACCACCTGCCCCACCGACCAAGGAATCCGCCCCGGATGCGGCGCCATCGTCGCCATGATCGAATCTGCCACCGGTAAAAAAGCATTCTCGCTCGGCAAACCATCACCCGTCATGATGCGTATGGCCCGTAAACAACTTGGCCTCAGAACCGATGAAACCATCATGGTCGGCGATACCATGTACACCGATGTCCTCGGTGCCGTAGAAATGGGCTACCGCTCCGCTCTCGTCCTCAGTGGCCACACCACTGAAAAGGATATCCTTAACTACGCCTACCGACCAGATGTCGTCGCTCCCTGCCTCAATGCCCTCCCCGAAAACTTCTACCTCCAACCACTCCCCACCACACCCAAAACAACAAACAAATCTCCATCAGCATCTAACAAAGTGCTCGTAGGAGCTTAATCCCTCGCCCCAAAAACACCATTTGTCTCTCTTGAAGTGCCATTTGGTATAAATTCATAGCTAAGCCCCGTTGCCAGCGTGGTAAGCCCCCCACACTTACCACCTGCAACATTGGCTTTCTAACAGGAATGCATTCACAGTTCCCACTGTGCTTGTGACACTTGCGCGTGGGCGCTTCTGCACAAGATCAATGATTCTTTTAACACCTCCAGCTTCTTCCCAATCCCACACCCCTGCCATAGAGTGATCTTCGCCTCCGAGCACTATCACCACCCCTAATGACTATGGCATTCAAAACACTCTTACCCATCCTAACACTCAGCTCAGCTCTCCACATACAGGCTGCCACATCAGTGCTTGAGGACTTTCAATTCGCCGACTCCACTGGCACAGGTCTTAAAAATACAGCCAATGCTGGTACAGCAGGTACTGCTTGGAACTTCAATCTCGGCGGGGAACCCGGACAAGCAGCCACCCACAATGGCTTACTCTCTGTTGGGTTCAATACCAATGCTGGAAGCTCCGCAGTCACCACTGACTACACCCGAAAGCTCACTTTCGCTACTGCCCTCACAAGCGGCCAATACACCTTCGAATACCGCTTGAACGACTGGGACCTCCAAGCCACAGCTTCGGCCAATAGCGCCGCGAGCAACCAACAGGGCTTCACACTCAAGCTCAAAGGTACCGGAGAAATTAACCTCGTCACCGCCATCACATCCAACAACGGTAACATGCGCGCCCGCCATTCTGGTTCTGCAGGTGCTACTGCTACCGCAGACCAGTCCAATATCGGACTCAATGCTTCAGACCTCGTTGTTAGGGTTGAGGGTAACCTCGATACAGGAACTTTCTACACGTCCTACAACCTTGGTGGAACAGGATTTAACACCGTCATTTCAGATGGCGCTGGCGTCACCCAAATCGATGAAATCCTCCTTAACGTTGAGGGATCCTCTGCCTGGTCAACAAATGACTACATCAATATCGACTACCTTACCCTCACCACCACAGCCGTCCCAGAGCCATCCACCACTTCCCTACTCGGACTCGGTGGCCTCGCCCTCATCCTCCGTCGTAGAAAATAAACCCACCACCCACAATGCGCACTCCACTCATCCTTCTCTGCTGTACCCTCACATCTAGCTTGCAAGCAGCGACTGTACTCGAGGACTGGCAACTCAATGACTCCAATGGCACCCAAATGAGTGCCCTTGCCAATGAAGCAGGCTCAGCTAGTTTTGCTAACAACGCTGCAAACGCCCTAGCTAACGGGGCCGGTGACCTCGTCTTCTCAGTCGGAGCCGATGCTGGTGACAATATCTTCCGTACCAGTAACCTCACTAACACAAATGTGAGTTCAGGTATCTTCCAGTTAGAATTCAACTTCACCAGCGTCAACTTCCAAGGAGGTGACCAAACTGGCGCCAATGTCGGATTCGGCATCCGCGACACCGGATCCAACACCGATATCTTCATCGCCCGAATCCAAAAACAAAACGATAACTACCTCCTCCAAACTCGTGTTGGCACCACAAATACCAACATCGCTAACCTTGGTAGCGTCCCAAGTAATACCCTGAGCAACCTTAACGTCCGTATCCTTTTCGACCTCGATACCGACCTCGCAGATGTTTATTGGTCACTCGGTGGAAACCCCGAAACAGCATTCAATGATGTCGCTATCAATGATCTCGAAATGGATGCCTTCCGCCTCGCAGCCAATACCAACACCAACGACTGGGGAGCTGGCGCAGGCGTCTCAGTAGACTTCGTGACCCTTACTGCCATCCCTGAGCCATCCAGCTCAGCACTCTTAGGCCTCGGTCTCACCACTCTAACCTTACGCCGCAAAAGGCACTAACGCACACACTTGCAAAGCTGCAACTTTCTACTTCTGCCGACATTCCCTCACTCCTCTTGACTGCTCTTGCCTTGCTCCAGGTGATCTAACTCTTTGTTTAAGAAGTACGAGAGTGCAATCCGTATCGCTACTGTGAGCCCCAATATCGTTATCTCCTCAATCGTGCGGTGCAACACACTAAACACAATGTCAGATACGATTAATATCTCTAAGGCTAACAATAACACCTGACCCAGTTGTAAGCGTAAGTGACGAAACATGTCGTATAAGATTTCCTGCGAATGCCTCTTATACGCCAATAACGCTCGTGGTAAATTGTGCACCACCACACTGAAAAATCCCACTACCAACACGATCACTGCAATCGTGTCAATTACATGAGCCACTGACTCTAACATATCTTTCATTGATACTTTGGCACCTGCTGTGTGATACAGTGAATGTTTCCTCCTCCGAGTAAAATCTCACGCGCCTCTACCCCGACAATCTCCTTATCCGGGAAAACCTCCTTCAGGATTTCACCAATGCTTGCATCATGTTTCTCATCTAACAATGGATATACAATCCTTGTGTTACCAATGTAGAAATTACAATACGATCCAGCAAGCCTGTCCCCCTCTGAACGCTCCATCCCACTCTCCGCCAAATCAATCCCCTCAGCTTCCTCTGCTGTATGATATAACGGACCTGGCTGATGTAACTTCACCACCTTGAGCTTGCGCCCCTTCGCATCTGTCTCATTACTCAGGAGATCGTATGCCTCCTTTGAAATCTCATACTGCGGATCCTCCTTGTCATCGGTCCAAGTCAAAGCCACGACGCCCGGAGCACAGTAATGCACCAAGTTGTCCACGTGCCCGCTCGTCTCATCTCGGTATACGCCCCGCTTGATCCACACCACCTTCTCAACATTTAAATAATCTTTCAGCACCTGCTCGATCTTCTGCTTGTCCGCTCCCGGATTGCGCCCAGGACTCAACAGACATTCCTCAGTCGTAATCACCGTCCCCTCACCATCCACATGCACAGAGCCACCTTCTAACACAAAGTGAGACCTGTAACGGTCAGTCCCGAATGGCACGGACTTAAGCGGTTTTTCGTGTAGCCCCTCTATGCGGGATTTCTCTAAAGGTTT
>NZ_JBHUJB010000058.1:0-859 GCF_042683245.1 Rubritalea tangerina | reverse complement strand
CAAGCCTATCCGACTTTTCCTGACTACTTTAAAACACCGAAAAACCGCTTAAGTCCGTGCCATTCTCGCCTGTCACTAAATTTGAAGTTGCTGATGATTGCATTTACCTCACAGTTCGTGTCTGGGAGATGACAAACCACACTGACAGCAAAGGTTATTTCATTCTCACCAAACATCATGAGATAGCCTTTAGATTTGATGACATCAGCTCCCAATCTTTAGACGACTTCATAGCTGACAACATCTTCGATACACTTCGCTTTTCGACTGTTGAACATTACGAGAGAGATAGCGTCTTTACTGTAGATCTTGATTCAGTCATGGGATCTGATCTTTGCGGCACATTCACGGCTCAAACTGGGTTGGTGACATCAGTCACTCCCTACACCCCTAACTAACATGCATACTCACAGCACGCTATCCATCCTGATTAGGTGCACATCTAAAAAACTGCCTCTGGAGAACAAGACGCTGCACCCAACCGCTGACCGCGGTTGAGCTCCGCTCACCATTTCCTCCCCTCAATCCGTAAACAATAAATCACAGTACATCACCGTCAGCGGTGCGGTGTGCTTTACGTTAGCCTGAAAGAATGCGCATTCGGTATAACCTCCAAGCTCAGATAAAACGATGGGTTCTAGTTAGCTCATTTCTCGGATTTCTTGGTACTTTCTCTAAAGGTACTCACATAGGGTTTGGTAATTATGAACCAGACATCTCTACATATTCCATCAAGCTTCTAAGTTTTGCATTATACTTTATAGCTTCGATTCTTAGTTTCTATATGGCCAGATTGAGCTTCCCCACGGATTTCGGTCAGGGAGTGTCTAAATTATTGGTAGGTTAGTTAGGCGACTTT
>NZ_JBHUJB010000057.1:0-677 GCF_042683245.1 Rubritalea tangerina | reverse complement strand
AAGTCGCCTAACTAACCTACCAATAATTTAGACACTCCCTGACCGAAATCCGTGGGGAAGCTCATCTTGTCCAAAAAATATTACGAGTATCAACTCCGTAAGGTAGACCACAATTACTTAAGCTAATCTCTTTCATCTTAGATAAATCTAAGATAGATGAATGAGAGCTATCACCTCTGACATAGACCGCACATTTGTTAACGAGACTTGCGAAAGGGCTTAGGCAGCCAGCTTGCCTTACTTCATGAAGTGATAAGGTTTTACCTGCAGTATTGATACGTCTAAATGTTTCATCAACTTCTTCTTGCTGATTAGGTGCACAAGTTGAAAAAGGTATCGTATAATCGAGCATCTTGATACATAGGTCTTTTTCTAGTGTGGGTTTTTTTTGTTCTACTTTACCTTCATCGACCAAAATCTTGGTTTGTGCTACAGTAGACAAATCAAAATATTTCCCTCCAACATGAAACTCGCCTTCAATAAAGGTAACAATCGCATTGAGGCGTTGTAGACCATCAAGAATTTCAACAGCACCTTCGGATTTTTCCTGTAATGACTTAGTCGTGATAATCATAGGTATGGGGAAACCTTTGAGTATTGAGTCTATCAATTTGAGCTTCCCCACGGATTTCGGTCAGGGAGTGTCTAAATTATTGGTAGGTTAGTTAGGCGACTTT
>NZ_JBHUJB010000056.1:0-27372 GCF_042683245.1 Rubritalea tangerina | reverse complement strand
TCGGCTGATCAGATCTTTGAAAAAATCGAATCATTTTGCACAGGACTTCGCTGACAGCACACTAGGCGGTGTGGACAAATTGCTTCACCGCCCGTGTTTAGATAGGGTGATATGGAGTCAGTTGCCTTGCGGCAAACCATTTTGACCACACCGCCTAGGCTTCACGCATGGAGGTGATGGCGGCCTTCATGTCTTGTGCGCCGAAGGATGAGGAGCCGGCGACGAGGACATTGGCTCCGGCCTTTGCGGCGATGGCAGCCGTTTCGGCATTGATACCGCCGTCGACTTCGATATGGAAGTTGAGGCCATTTTCTTGACGGAAAGCGGCGGCGGCTTCGACTTTACTCATCATGTCTTGCATAAATGATTGGCCGCCAAAGCCTGGGACAACAGTCATAGGGAGGAGGAGGTCGATGTGAGGAAGGTGTGGGAGGACTTCTTCAAAGGGGGTGGCAGGGTTGAGTGCTAAGCCTGCGAGGACACCAGCTTTACGAATTTCAGCGAGGGTATGCGAGACGTTGTGCTCTGCTTCGACGTGTACGGTGATCATATCTGCGCCACAGGCGAGGAAGCGGGGGAGGTAATGGTCTGGGCGAGAGATCATGAGGTGGACATCGAGGAAGATGTCATTACTTTCATGAATGGCTTGGATCATTTGAGGGCCGAAGGAGATGTTGTCGACAAAGTGGCCGTCCATGACATCGAGGTGGAGCCAGTCGGCGCCAGAGTTGATAGCTCTGCAGACTTCTTCGGTAACGCGTCCCCAATCGGCTGCGAGAAGTGAGGGAGCGATGATGCGGTCAGTGTGGTGCCATTTCTTCATGTGCGGAATCCTAAGGAGAAACTTTGTAGTTTCAAGTTGGCAGTGAGTCAGATCGCTATTAGACCCTAGTTCTATGAGTGAGGAGTTCATGATAGAGCCTAAGGGAGATGAGTTTTACATGCAGCTGGCATTGCGCGAGGCGGTAAAGGCGGCTGAGGCGGGTGAGGTGCCCATCGGGGCGGTGATAGTGAAGGATGAGCGTGTGATAGCACGGTCTTGGAATCAGGTAGAGACGCTGAAGGATGCCACGGCCCACGCTGAGATGTTAGCTCTGACTTCTGCGCAGAGTGTGGTGGGAGATTGGAGGCTAGAGGGGTGTACGGTTTATGTGACGAAGGAGCCTTGTCCAATGTGTGCAGGTGCGCTTGTGCATTGCCGTCCTGATAGAGTGGTGTTTGGGATTCCGGATCCCAAGGGTGGAGCTGCAGGTGGATGGATCAATTTGTTGGACTCCAATCCGCCGCTTAATCATAAATGTGAGATGACTTCAGGTGTGTTGCAGGAGGAATGCTTAGCTATTTTACAACATTTTTTTAGGGAAGCTCGGGCGAAGAAAAAGGCCGAGAAGGAGGCAAGAAAGCAAGAATCTTCAAAAGATCCTTCTTGATTTCTAACAGATAAACGGCCGCTTGATTGTCGAATATGTCAGAAAAGACTCAAAAATATCTAGACAAATAAGGGGTTAGAGATCAAATTGATTTCGCCACCTTGAGGCAATAAAAGCAAAACGACACACACAATACGGCGGGGGACTTCGGTCCTCCGCCTTATTATTTTTGGGAGTGGGTTGGTGTTAGTTTGAGTGGATTGTTGAGGGAAGTGGGGCCGTCACACAGTTAGTTAAGGAACCTGTACAAAGTTAGAGAGGATGTCGAGTGGGGTGTGTTTGGCGATTATGCACAAAATGAGCACAGTTTTGTATAGGGGAGGGGGTAAAAAAATGCGAGACCGCCTGGTGTGGGCGATCTCGCAATGAGATGGGTGTGATTAGTGGCGGGAGCTTATTGGGCTTCGGCCATTTTTTCTTCGAGGAATTTGCCGACCCAAGCGATATCGTATTTTCCGGACTTAAAGTCTGGGTGGTTAATGATTTCGAGTTGGAATGGGATGGTGGTTTTGATGCCACGGATCATGAATTCCTGGAGGGCGCGGTTCATGCGTGCGATAGCGATTTCACGGGTAGCGCCAGTACAGATGAGTTTGGCGATCATGGAATCGTAGTATGGCGGGACTGAGTACCCTGAGTAGACGTGGGTATCGACGCGGACACCTTTCCCACCTGGGGCGTACCAGAGGTCAATTTTACCGGGGCTAGGAGCGAAGTTGTTGTATGGGTCTTCGGCATTGATACGGCACTCGATGGACCAGCCACGTGGTTCGGCATCGAGGACGTGCTGAGAGAGGGGTTCGCCAGCGGCGACGCGGATTTGCTCTTTGATAAGCTCGGTGCCCATGACTTCCTCGGTAACCGGGTGTTCTACCTGGATACGGGTATTCATTTCCATGAAGTAAAAGTCAGTACCTGCTTCATCGACGAGGTACTCGATGGTACCGGCATTGATGTAGCCGATATTTTTCACGAGCTCGACGGATGCTTTTGCCATGCGTTCACGCAGCTCTGGGCTGACGAGTGGGGATGGGCATTCCTCGATGATTTTTTGGTTACGGCGTTGCATGGAGCAGTCGCGTTCACCGAGTTGGATAGCATTGCCGTGGGTATCGCCGAAGACTTGGAATTCCACGTGGTGTGGGTTGAGAACGAGCTTTTCGAGGTAGCAGTCACCGTTACCGAAGCAGGCGATCGCTTCTTGTGAGGCTTGGTTGTAGAGGTCGATGAAGTCGTCTTCGCTGAAGGATGGGCGCATGCCGCGACCACCACCACCTGCGGTGGCCTTGATCATGACTGGGAAGCCAATTTCTTTAGCGAGTTCGAGGCCGTGTTCGGCGGACTCGAGGATACCTTCGGAGCCGGGAGTGACGGGAACACCGAACTCGAGAGCAGTGGCGCGAGCGGTATTTTTATCACCCATGCGGCGGATGGTTTCCGCTTTAGGACCGATGAAGGTGATGTCACAGCTTTCGCAGATTTCTACGAAGCGGGCATTTTCAGAGAGGAAGCCGTATCCAGGGTGGATCGCATCTGCTTCAGTGACCTCAGCGGCCGCGATGATGCGGTCGGGCATGAGGTAGGAATCTTTTGAGGGCCCAGGGCCGATGCACACGGCTTCATCAGCGAGTTGTACGTGCATGGAGTCGACATCCGCTTCGGAGTATACGGCGACTGAGGCCACCCCGAGTTCGCGACAAGCACGGATGATACGAAGAGCGATTTCGCCACGGTTGGCGACTAAGACTTTTTTAAACATGATACAGGCAGCTGCCTTTGGCAGCTCAGGATACAGTTAGATACGGCAGAGTGCCGCGTATTTACTTAAGAGTGAAGAGTGTGTCTCCGAACTGGACTGGAGTAGCATCGTCAACAGCGATGGAAGCGATGGTGCCGGATTTTTCGGCTTTGATTTCGTTCATCACCTTCATGGCTTCGATGATGCAGATGGTTTGGCCTTCGCTGATGGTGTCACCCACTTCTAAGAAGTTCGGGGAATCAGGAGCAGGCTTACGGTAGAAAGTACCTACCATTGGAGAAGTGATGGCCTCGCCTTCGGCAGCAGGTGCGGCGTCGGCTGTTGGGGCAGCAGCGGCAGCGGCTGGAGCTGCGGCGGCAACAGGAGCAGGAGCGGCAGCGACAGGGGCTGGCATAGCGGCGAAAGCAGCTTGGATGGAGTCAGCATCAAGACCTTTCTTGAGCTTGAGGTTAAAGTCGTCCTTCTCAAGGTGGAAGTATGAGAGATCGTGCTCGTCCATGAGCTCTACGATTTTGCGGATGTCGTTGTGGTCCACGATAGTAATTTGGCTGAATTAATAAGTGCGTATCCGACGCCCGCGTCGGTACGAAGTGCTACAGGCTAGCGGTGGGCGGTGGAGAGCGTCAAGTGCGGATGAACGTTAGTTTTTTGGGCTGTTCACAACTTATTCACAAGGGTGCAGATAATTTCTTGTCTCGCTGAGTTGATCCTGTCTAAGTTGTGAATCGTATGGGGGACCGATACCGCATAGAACAAGAACTTGGCACCGGGAGGGCGGGCGCAGTGTATGAAGCCTATGACACTGAGCTGAATCGTCCGGTGGCATTTCGTCGTTTTGACACGGTTGAAGAGAACTTAGAAGATGAGGCTTGGCGTGGGCGTTTTTTTGATGTGGTGAGTGATTTGTCACGGATTAGTCACGCCAACATTTTGAGTGTGTTAGACGCTGGTATTGATGAATCTGGCCCGTATTTGGTGACGGCGCACGTGGAGGGTTTGAGGTTGAGTCAGGTCATGAAGCATGCGGGGCAGATGGATTTGGTGGAATTGTATTCTCTGACGACGCAATGTTTGGATGCCTTACAGGCTGCTGAGGAATATGGTTATTACCATCATGCATTATGCCCTTCATCGATCATAGCGACACCGAAGGCGTCGGGAGGCTTCCATTATATTTTGATGGATTTGGGGCACAGCAAGTTGATTCCTTTAGTGGGGGAGGAGGGGATGCAGACTTTATCGAAGACATTAGATCCGGCCTTGATGGCACCTGAGATTTTTGAGGGACAACCTGAGGGGATTCGGAGTACCTTGTACATGTTTGGGCAATTGATTTACTGGGTTGCGGCTGGTGGGCATCCACTGGCTGGCATCTCGTTAGAGTTAGCGCATGCGAAGCACAAGGCGGGTGAGATACCATTTTTGAGGTCGTATCGTGCGGATTTACCTGAAGCGTTTCGCCAATGGATTTATTGGTTGATTCAGCCGGATCCGGCGAAGCGGCCTAAGTCGGTGATGGAGGCGATACGCAAGTTACCGAGTTATGAGGATGCGACGACAGCGCCGAGTTTACCGCAGCCGATGCGGATGGATGCTCAGGGGATGAGTCCGAGTTATCAGGATGAGGCATAGAGTGGGAGTGGATGGCTGGGGAAAGTTTAGCTTTCTATCGGCTGAACTTTGTATAGTGATGGGGCATGATTGAGCTGGGCAAAATGAACACCCTTGAGGTGGTGCGGGAGGAAGAACGCGGGATTTACCTGGAGGCGGGAGCGGATGGGGAGATTTTATTGCCGGCCAAAGAGGTAGCTGAGGGCACGCGCCGAGGTGACATGTTAGATGTGTTTATTTACCGTGATTCCTCGGATCGATTGATTGCGACTACATGGGAGCCGAAGGCGATGGTGGGGGATTTTGCGGTATTGGAGGTGACGCAGGTGACAGCGCACGGGGCATTTTTGGATTGGGGCTTGGTGAAGGATTTGATGCTACCTTTTGGCGAGCAGAAGCGCAAGGTGAGTCAGGGGGTGAATGTGGTAGTGAGGGTGTATGTCGATGAGGAGACGCGGCGGATTGTAGCGACGACTCGGCTGGGTAGATTTTTAGGAAAGACTCAGCGGAGGTATTTGGAGAATGAGGAGGTGGAGATCATGATCGTGGACAGGACCGACTTGGGGTATCGGGTGGTCGTGGAGGGTGAGGACTGGGGGTTGATTTATCACAATCAGATTTTTCAGGCCTTAGAGGTTGGGCAGAGGTTGAAGGCTTACGTCTATGTGACGCGCTCTGATGGGAAGATAGACTTGATGTTACAGAAGCCTGGGCCGGAGAAGGCGATGGACTTAAGCCAACAAATTTTGACAAGGCTGGAGCAATCGGGCGGGTTTTCTGAGTTAGGGGACAAGGCGGATCCGAGTGCTATATTAGCGGCTTACAATGTGAGTAAGAAGACGTATAAGCGTGCTTTAAGTCAGTTATTTAAAGAGCGCAAAATCGTTTTTGAAGAGGGTGGGATACGATTGGTGAAGTAGGGTGATGATTGGCGACAAGGTAAGAGAGCTATTTGCAGATGCGGCGGCTGGTGACATGGCGTCGATTGTCGCTATTGGGTGTTTTGGAGGGATTGCGGTTATTGTCTCGATGAGTCTGATCGTGCAGATGCTACAGCGTGAGGGGAGTGGGGCGAAGAAGATTTTTTGGGCAATGGTTTTGTTAGTGCCATTGATTGGTTGGATGTTTTATCTGGCGTTTTACAAGGTGCCACCGAGTCAAGTCCACCGCTGAGGATAGTTCGATTGGAGCTACGGTCTGTAGCTTATGTCTGAGTGGGGGGAATTGATAGTGGTAGGTGTTTCCTGACTTAGTCAGATGGTGTTAGGTTTTGAGGGGAAGGTGGTGGCGACGAGTATTGCGATTGAGCTAATGATGATGAGGGCGACTCTCCAGCTTGAGTCTTGGGGGGCATTGGTGACAAAGCTGTAGAGGTAGAAGCTGAGGGCGAGAGCAGCGGAAAAGCAGGAGAGGACTTTGGCTAGTTTGACTTTTCTAAGTTGGAGGAGGAAGGCTGCGGCGAGGCTGAGAATGCCGAGTGTGAGGCAGAACCAGAAAGCGTTGGGTTTGAAGGCCTGCGCTTCGATGCTTCTCCAGAGACCAGTGAGGATGAGGTGGAGTGCGTAGCAGACGGTGAAGGTAGGAAGTTGATGCATCATTATGTTATATCATCTCTCGACTCGGAATAGACGAATGGAGTTTGGTTGAGTCTTGTGAAGTTTGCGCTTCGCGATTTTAGAGTAAGTCGGATTATCTTGCAGAATGTCATCGTTGTCATTCAGTTGTCCCGCGCGTGCGTGAGGCCTTCACTCCGCCTTGATATTCTGCAAGCTCATTCCGACCATTCCGTTTCGATCAATGGTATGAGAGAAGGAACTCGTGGGCTCGTGGGAGATGGGGATTACGATTGGTCGAGGAATTGTTTAGCTGCTTGGACGATCTGCAGGCTATTAGGGGAATCGGAATGGACGCAAGCGGTGAGGTATTGGTAGTGTTTAGGAAGTTGGATGGGGCTTCCATCGAGCGCATAGATACAGCCGGTGTGCTGGAGGGATTCGAGTCGTTGGAGAATGGATTCTTGTGCATCAATGAGGGCTTCTGGGTGGGAGCGAGGCAGGAGCGACCCATCTGGGGAGTAGTTGCGGTCGAGGAAAATCTCGGGGAGAATGGCGAGTCCACGCTCTTCGGCTTCCTTTGCAACGGTGCCTCCGGCGAGGCAGACGATGGAAATGAGGCAGTGATGCTGGACAAAGTTCAGGAAGGATTGACGGAACTCGGCGTTGGTTTCTGTGAGGTGGTAGAGTGCGCCGTGGAGTTTGATGTGGTTGAGGTCGGCGGCGCTCACGTAGCGCTGGATTTGCAGGCTCAGGAGTTCTTGGAAGTCCTCGGTTGAGAAGTGTGTTGGGAGGCTGCGTCCGCGGTCGGGGCTGGAGACTCCTGGGTGGGCTCCGGTGCTGACGGCAATGGGTTTACGGGCCTCAGCTAGGACGGCGCAGTGTGTGATGGACTCGAGTGTTCCGGCGTGTCCGCCGCATGCGATATTTGCCATATGGAGGAATGGCATAAGGGCGGCGGTTTCCTCGGGGCTTTCCCATTCACCGAGGTCACAGTTGAGGAAGATTTCGGGCATACGCTAGGAGTATGCGTGTGGTCGTGGGGCTGACCAGCCTATTCGATAATCCAGTCGTAGTTGGGGGTGTTGATGAACTCGTATCCCTCTTTGGTGATGACAATGGTATCTTCAATTCTGCAGCCACCGACTTCTGGGATATAGAGTCCGGGTTCGATGGTGATGACTTGGCCGACTTCCATAGTTTCATCGGTCTCACGGATGAAAGGAAACTCGTGGACCTCGAGTCCGACTCCATGGCCGATTCCGCAGTAGCATCCCTCCCAGAGTCCGTCTTCACGGAGTCGAGTTGGGTAGCCGCGTTGTTCAAGGACAGCGCGTGCTGCTTTATCGACAGCGCCGAGTGGTTTACCGGGGCCGAAGCATGCTAGAGCGGCCTGGTGGGCCTGGTAGACGGTGTCGTAGATATCGCGCATTTTATCGCTTGGGGTACCTTTGACAAAGGTGCGGCTGAGGTCGCCGTACATGTAGGAAGCGTCATCGCGGGGGAAGATATCGACGACGATCATTTCATGGGCCTTGACGGGGCCGAAGCCGATACAATGGCAGTCGGCGGCCTGAGGGCCTGATGCGGCGATTGGAGAATTTTGTCCGCCGCCAGCCATGGTGCATGCGACGCGGATTTCTTTGCGGAGGAACTCGCAGGTGAGTGTTTGTCCTTCGTAGATGAGTGAGTCATCGGCGCTGATAGAGCTTTGTTGGAGGATTTGTTTCACACGGGCGAAGCCGGCTTCGGAGATGGCGGCACCTGTACGGCATTGTTCAATCTCTTGAGGTGACTTGATGGCGCGTTGTGGGAAGAGTGGGGCTTTCGCGATCTCGAGTTTGATACCGAGTTGGGTGAGGTCACTGAAGAGCTGGGCGGGGAAATCGTGTGGGATTGTGAAGTTGGTGAACCCACAGTCCTTAGCGGCAAGGAAGATGGCGTTACTGAGTGTGGGGGCACCGAGTTCTTTTTCGGCTCTTTCTTGGTAGAGTTTGAGGTCGAGGACTTTGCTGAAGCGTCCTTCTTGTTTTGCTCGTTCGACTTCCATGCGGTGGATGAGGGCAATGGGGGCGTCGAATGTGCCAAACATGCAGATGGGGTCCATCGATTTAAATTGGCTAAAGTAGTAGCCATTGGGTTCTACTTCGGTGATGGAATAGAGCAGGTAGGCAGAGTTTGGCATGGAGAGAGCCATACGGAATAGTGACTGGGATCGGCACGCTTAAAGTGTCGCTTGTGCAGGATTTGTAGTTTCGGCTTTGTGGTCTAGGTGTGTGAAGGTGATGGGGCTATGGGCGTGTTGTTGGACGAGCCAGCTGAGGTCCTCTGGGTGGACGAGAGCGATGATGGGGTAGCCGCCGACGGTGGGGCCGTCATTGAGGGTGACGATGGCTTCACCACTTGGGGGAATTTGAATGCTTCCTAGAATGGTGGGGGTACTGTGAATGCTGATGTGATGTTGGAGGCATTCAGGGGCGTCGTTGGTGAGCCGGTATCCGCTGCGATCTGAGCGGGCGGATATTTTCCAGATGTTGTTTAGCAAGTGGTTGTGTTGGGCTTTGCTAAACAAGTGGCTGTGGGGGCCTGAATAGAGACGCAGACTGGGGGGGCGGGAATACTCTCTTTGGTCCTGTGGCGGGGTGGAGCGGTTTTTTGCGCTGGTGGGAGCTGGTGGATTGAGTGTGGGAGCGAGTGGGGCACCAGTCACGATGGCTTGTCCGATGTCTGAGCGGGAGTGATAAGCTGAGCTACCAAAGAGGGTGCGCGCTTGCCAACCACCTGGTGCTGCGAGGTAGCTGCAGACGCCAGCTTTGCTAGGTTGGAAGTCGAGAATTTCACCCGCACTGACATAGCGCGCGGTCCAGCTGGGGAGTTGGGGGCAATGGCAGCCGCCGACATGAGCGATCCAGGATGGCTGAAGCATTTTGATGCGGAAGCCACCTAGAAGGATCTCGATCACTGGGTCAGATGGGAGGTTGTGGAGAAGGGTATTGGCTGCAGCAGAGGCGTGAGTATCTAGGGCACCGCATTGGGCGAGCCCGTATTGGAGCCAGCCGTATCTACCAGAATCTTGGTAGCTGGTGGCTGGTCCAGTCTGGAGCACTGTGGCGATTGGTTCAGGCATGGTTTATGCAGGGATAAAGGTGAGGGTGTCACCGACCTTCAGGGTGAATGCGGCATCAGGGGAGGCGCCGGGTTGAAAGAGTGGGTGGTCGGTATTGCCGAGCCAGTTCCAGCCACCCGGGCTGGGAATGGTGTAGATGCCGGCGTGGGTGCCACCGATAGCAACGGCTCCTTTTGCCATGTGTGGGCGGGGTGTGGCGCGGCGCGGTAGGTGGAGTGCTTTAGGGAGGCCGTCGAGGTAGGCAAATCCGGGGCTAAAGCCGAGGAAGCGAACGCGATACTGCGCTTGTGAGTGTAGGGTGACCACTTCATTGGGGCTGAGTCCTGAGTGGTGTGCGACTTCTGTGAGGTCGGGGCCATCATAGTGGACATGCACTTCGTGATGTTGGGGTGGTTGGGTACTGCTTGTTGTTTTGGCGAGGGAGTGGAGGAGTTGTTGGATTTTGGCTTCTGGCTGAGGGTGATGGGTTAGAATCAGGAGGGAGTCATAAGCGACGACCCATTCTTGGCAGAGTGGGTGCGTTTGGGAGGCGAGGTGGTGGAGGAACTCGATGTCATTTGGGTCTGCCAATTGGATGAGCCAAGCTGTGGGGCCATAGGGGCGAAGCGAGTGTGGCGGTAGGTCAGGCATCTGGCTTGAAGTATTAGAGAGGAGCGATTCCTTTGGCGAGTCATGAATTTTTTGGCCAAGCAGGGGGAAGTTTGATAGAGCCAATTCAGCGAGCATGAAAAAACGCGTGTTAATCACTGGTGGAAGGGGAGGACTAGCTAGAGCCTGTGGACAGGTTTTTTCAGATGCTGGTTGGGAGGTGCTGGCTCCTGGAAGGGAGAGCTTGGATGTTCGTGATTCTGATAGTGTGACGCGTTACTTTGAGCAGGCTGGAGACATTGATTTGTTAGTGTGCGCAGCGGGAGTGACGGCTGATGGCTTGATCCTCAAGTTAGACGAAACTTCGTGGGATAAGGTGATGGAGACAAATTTAAGGGGGGCCTACTTGTGTGCAAAGGCAGCGAGTAAGCGGATGCTGAAGAGACGCAGCGGACAGGTGTTGTTTGTAAGCAGCTTCTCTGCCTATCAACCTCATTTGGGGCAGTCGAATTATGCTGCGGCCAAGGCGGGTTTAGAGGGCTTGGCGAAGTCATTGGCTCGCGAATGGGGCGGGCGTGGGCTTCGCTGTAATGTGGTGGTGCCGGGCTTGATGGAGACTGGTATGACTGAGGGGCTAAGTCCGACGGACTGGGAGGGGCTGATGGGAAAGCATTGTCTTGCAGCCATCCACAGTGCCGAGCAGGTGGCGGGGTTTATTTATTTTTTGGAATGCCAGCTGCCGCATACCTCAGGTCAGGTCTTTAACCTCGATAGCCGGATTCTTTGAGGGCTATGAGGTAGCGGTGCGTGGCTTTGATTTTTTGGGGGGAATGGGGCGCGGGGTAAGAAGGCGTAGGAGTAGGTTACTGAGAATCATTTTTAGGTGCTTGAAATTTGTTTTTACGGCGGACGATGACATCACTGTGGTAGGCGATGACCGCGTAGTGGTCGGTGAAACCATCGCACACGGCATCGAGAATGGCGTCGGCATTGTCTGGGCTAACAATGGTTTCGACTTGAATGTTTCGGCCTTCCCAATCGGAGGCGTGGACACCACGTGAGCCTTCCCCTTCGCAGGCGATGAGGGTGTATCCGGTCGAGCCGTGTTGTTTGATGAGTTTGAGGATGGGTTCTTTAAGGAGGCGTTCTGCGACGATCGTCACTTTTTTCATTGGTACATTCATGAGCAGAGGAGCTGAGCGGTTTTGAGATAGAGTGGGATACCACAGAGTAGGTTGAAGGGGAAAGTGATACCGAGGGCAAGTGTGAGATAGATACCAGGTGAAGCCTCGGGCAGGGCGATCCGCACTGCGGCTGGGGCTGCGATGTAGGAGGCGCTTCCAACCATGGCGCCGAGCACGGCTGCTCCACCTGGGCTCATTCCAATGGAGCAGGCAGCTGCGGTTCCGAGGCAGCCATGGACCACAGGGATGAAACAGCCCAGAGCGATGAGGCGCCAACCGGCTTGTGACATATCGCGCATTCTACCGGCAGCGACGGTGCCAAGTTCTAGCAGGAAGAGGCAGAGAACTCCCTTGAATGGGTCGATAAAGAAGGGGGTCACGGCTTGCATTTTTTCCTGACCACAGAGGGTGCCGATGACGAGTCCCCCAATGAGCAGGAAGATACTTTTACCTGCGAGGACGTCGTGGATGGCCTTTCCTAGGTTGCCGTTGCTTTTCCCGCGGGCGAGGATGAGACCTACGATGATGCCGGGCACTTCAAGAATGGCGACGAGGGCAGCGAGGTAGCCTTCAGGGTGGAGGCCGGAGATTTTGGCGGCTTCGATGGCGGCGAGGAAGGTGACCGCGGAGACTGAGCCGTAGTGTGCAGCAGTGGCGGCGGCATCGGTATTGCTGAGCTTCCCGAACTTCCGCATGAGCAGGAAGGCGGAGAAGGGGGTGATCAAGCCGAGGACCAGTGTGAGGGTGGCCGGTCCTATTAGGTCGCTGATGGTGGTTTGAGAAACCGCGATGCCTCCTTTGAGGCCGATCGCAAGAAGAAGGTAAATTGAGAGGCTTTGGTAAACGGCATCGGGGAGCTCAAAGTCGCTTTTTACCCAGCGGGCAATGGCTCCTAAAACAAAGCAGAGAACAATGGGAGAAATCAGATTTTGAAGCGCAAGTTCCATAAGTCGTCCAGTGGTGCTGGCGACTTCTTAATGCGAAAATGGTAACGTGCAACAAAAAACCTGAAAAAAATGTCAGCCTTTGAGAGGTGCGAGCAGGTCATGGAGTTTGCAATGTGCTTCGAGCGGGTGGCGGAGTGGGAAGTTGAGGTTGACGGTGTAGGAGTTTCTGCGTCCTTCTCGTTTTTTAATGAGGGCGCCGGCGTCGACCATTTCGGCGAGGATTCGTTGTACGGCACGTTCTGTAATGCCGACGCGTTCGGCGAGGTCTCTGATACGGAGGGTGGGGTCCTTAGTGAGGCAGAGGATAATGTGGGAATGATTGGTGAGAAAGGTCCACTGGGCTGGCTTATTCACGGATGTTTCACTCATAGGTAGGAGTGGGTAGCATACAGCTGAAGAAAATTACAGGTATAAAATGGCTAGAATGGAGTCGGAGGAGTGAGGGCTGGGGTGAAATCGGGAGGAAAGTTGGATCAAATGTGGTGTGTGGGATGACCTATAGGTAACCATCCGAGCGACTACCCCACGCGAGTGTCTGGAGTTGTAAGGCAGCTACCAGATATGATGATGATTCGAGAGATATTACTTGTTGGGCTTGCGCTGAGTCTGAGTGCGTGGGCAGATGAGCTGATTTTTGACGGCTCAGGGAAAATTAATTCTCGAGGGGTGTATGAGAAAAGCCTTGAGGTAGGAGGGGAAAAGCTGGTGATGCAGGTGCGTGCGGGCAGTTCATTTGCGCATGTCGATGCAGTGCGAGTGACTCAGACTGAGAGAAAGCGCGGTGGGACATTTGTGCTCGGTGTGGCGGGAGGGCACGGTCAGAAGAAGGAGATGACTGTGGACACTCGATACGAGGATGGGCAGATCGTGGAGGAGGAATGGATGGAGATTTCTTTTTCTGAGCCGGTGGTATTGAGTGGGTGGGAGTTTGGTAATTTAGGTGCGCAGAGATATGTGGAGTTTAGTGTGAGTGGCGAGGTGGAGAATAGCGCGATAGGTGTCTCTGCTGGGGTTTTTGAGAAAGTGTTAGAGTTGGAGGCGGGGGAGGTGTTAGTTTTGAAGGCACGGAATGGGCATAGGGATAAGTCCTCTGGGGTATCGCTGCGTAGCATTACAGTAAGCCTCTTAGGTGGTGGTGAGGATCGGGTAAAAAAGGCTCAGGTTGAGGTTAGCAAGAGAGTTGAGGGGAAGGTGTCGAAGGCTGCGTTGATCAGCATTGGGGGGATAGCGGTGCTTATGCGTCCGTGATTTGGAGAGGGTGAAATAGTGGTGTGAATTGAGGATTGGGGATGGGGGCCGTGGAGGGGAGTGGGTTCTATTGAGTGTGCCTCTGTGTTTGTGCTGTGCTACATTTTATTCTGTTGTGTTGGGTTGTTCGGTTGTGTTGGCTGAGGTGGATTTATGTTAAGCTTTTTGTTTCTGTTAGTAAGGTGATGTAAAAAAACATTAACAAAATATTTTGAGAAAAATTATTATCGCTGTGCTCATTGTGAGGGCAGTTTCTGTTAGTGTTGTTTTGTTAGTGAGTTGTGTATCTTGTTGGTGTGTGTGGGTATATATGCGTAGAAATTTGTCCTTGTGCGGGGTGGGTGTGGTTCATAGTTGTCTGAGCGTGATCGTTTTAGTCCTTAAACTTTCGCTCTGATCTCAGTCGTTAGATCGCAATACACTACATCCAACTATGAAAAATTTTACCATCGCGGCCGTGCTGGCTCCGGGTGCTTTGCTGGCGGAAGAATCTGGCAAGGCGATCAATGACGTCTGGCATGGGATAGCTGGCAACCCCATTTCTGAGATCCTCAACGATGAGCGTTTTTACGGCAGCTCAGATGTGTCTGAGGATCGCCATTCGTTATCGGTCAGTAATGGTTATGGAGGAACGAATGCGCAACGTACGCGTGGCTATATTGTGGCGCCAGCGACTGGGACGTATCGGTTCTGGCTTACTGGTGACGACTCTGCGCGCTTTTTACTTTCGAGCAGCGCATCGAAATGGGATCGCAAGGAATTGTTAGATTTACCAAGTTACAAGGGTCAATACGACTGGGACAATGGGGTGCATAGTGTGGAGGTTACGTTAGTGGCGGGTCAGGAATACTTTTTTGAGTTGATTCAGAAGAATGGTGGGGGAGCTGGGCATGCGGATGTGGCTTGGTCATACCAAGATGCGAGCTATCAGAACTGGGCGCTAGATCCCGGTGCTGTGGCGACTCAGAGTACTACTGGCTGGGGTGGGACTGCCGACAAGGCGATTGATGGCAGTGAGAGCACGATTTTTGGTGAGGGCAGTGTTTCGCACACGGATACTTCGAGTGAGAGCAATTGGTGGCAGGTAGATCTCGGGCAAGAGCGTCCGATCCAGCGCATCACGCTTGTTAACCGCAGCGACAACCATGCGTCACAGCTTTCTAACTTCAAAGCTAGCATCTTGGCTGCTGATGGTACGGTGATTGAGAGCAAGGAATTCTTTACCGACTCTGGGTACGTCAAGGGGCTGACCGTCTGGGAGCTCGATCAAGCGGTGACAGGGACCACGGTCAAGATTGAGACCTTAGGAGTGAACCGACGTGGCAACACGGGGATTGCGCTCGCAGAGGTGCAGGTCTTTGGATCGAATGATGCGAATGCCTTGAGTGCGGCACGCCAGTTGGTACCAGGCAGTCAGCTTAAGACATACACGGTGGATGCTACGGATGCAGATCTTGACGAGCTGAAGGACAGCTGGGAGCTAAACCACGGATTTGACACGAGTGCTTCGCAGACTGGCGATTACAGCCCGCTCGCAGATGTTGATAAGGACGGACTCAACAACCTCAAGGAATCAGCGCACGACACGGCACCTTTCACGGGCTCTTCGATTACAGGTCACTGGACTCTAGAGAAGTGGTCGGATGTGTTTGAGTACGGGGTTGAAGAGCTTGTGATGCACGATCGCTTTTTCCAGAACCCAGACACGCGTGAAATCACCGATGCTGGGCAAGTGCGTGACTTGGGTGCTTATTCTGGAGCGCGTCTGCGAGGTTATATCACTGCACCTGAGTCGGGTTATTATCGATTCTGGATCAGCTCACGTGACGGCAGCGAGCTTTGGCTGAGCAGCGACTCAAGCAAGTACCGCAAGCAATTGCTTTGCGGGATGGGACCACGCTTTGGCACTGGCCACGGCATCACCAATGGCTCCTCTAACCTTTGGGATCAATTCAGCTGCCAGATGAGTGAGGAAGTCTACCTCGAAGCGGGCCAGAAGTATTTCTGTGAGGCTCTCAGCCAAGACGGGCACCCAGGGAGCCGCCACATCAGTATCGCTTGGGCGCGCCCTAACAGCGAGCGTGAGATGCTGCCAATGGAATACGTTTCCTCTTATGAATTTACACCTGCGGATGCTGATGATGACTACCTTCCGGATGCGTGGGAGAGTCAGTATGGACTCAGTGTCAGTGACAATGGAGCGCTCGATCGCAGCCGCGAAGGTGAGCTCGGTGACTTCGACATGGATGGGTTGAACAACCGCGAGGAATACCTTTACGGGACGGATCCAAGTGATCCCGATTACGATGGTGATGGTGTGTTAGATGGGGATGAAGTGAAGAGCTATGGTTCTGACCCCACGACCAGTGATGCACCGGACGAGTCATTGGTCAGCCAGCTGCCAGTGGATCAATACACGCAAGCAGATGCCGCATGGACAGCCACATCTGAAGGGCTGATTGGTTCTTCATTCCGCGGGGGGATTGCATGGGACTTCACAGTTGCTCAAGCGGGACATTACGTGCTGCATATCAACACGAAATTGTTAGGTGACCTCTATCTCCACGAGGTAATACCAGCGAATGTGTCGATTGATGGGCAGGAGGTTTGGAGCAAGGAGATTGTTTACGGGCAGAAGCGCGAGGCCTTGATTCGGGTGACCACGCCTCATCTCAGTGCCGGTACGCACAGCCTTAGATTATTTATTGATAACATCATCGCGAGACGTTCGGTTTCGATCACTGGCTTGGCCTTGTACCAGCCGAATGGAGTGGATACGGATGGCGACGGTACCCCTGACTGGGTGGAGAGCCAGCTTGTGGGCGCCAACCAACTTTTTGGTTACGTGACGAGCTCGCGCACCTCACCTGCATTCCTTGAGGGGATAGCGAGAACGCGTGGCACCACCACTGTCAACAACCAGTCGGTGGCAGCAGGATTAGACTCTAACCATTGGTATGCAAACTTAGTATTAGATGCGCAGAATGGCAGCCACTTCACCGTGGATTTTGAATCCGGTGTGAGTGAGAGTGGGATTATTGATTGGGCGGCGACGGATGTGCTTGCGGGCGAGAACCTCGTGGTGCGCAAGGGCGACGCGCTCAAGCTCACGGCAGTGGGTGATGGGTATGTAGTGGGTGATACCGTCTCACTGAGTATCGACTCGGTATGGAGTGCGGGCCACCTTCCGACGACTCTGGCTGATGCAGTGGCGCTAGCGGACAGCTTAGACATCACGAGCGTGCATCAGATTTCTGGGGTGATGCAGGGTGGATGGAATCCGACGGCGGTGGCATGCCAGAGCTTCCATCTCGTGGCAGGTACCGACTCTGCGACTTTCCAGCTGCAGCACTACACTGGGGTGCATACCAAGGCGGTCAAAGTCCAACTCACCCTTGTGGACGGAGTGGTGAAGGCACATCAGATTTACGCGCGATACAAGACTGGAGATTTTGTTGGGCAAGATTTTGACACGCTCGAGGGCACAGGCGGGGCTCCTGTAGGTGCAGGTGGTTATGGGGTGGCTGAGTTGCGTTTCAGCGCAGCCGTGGCTACTGACATTGCTGCTAATACTGAGCTTCCATTTGCCTTCCTCAGTGCTGGCAGCCAGACCTTGCAGGCGACGCATTCCAATGGGAGCAGCGCGCAAGTCACTGTGGAGGTGAAGCAAGCTGACTTCTCGGTGGCGGCGAGAGATTTCCTCGCAAACTCGGTGCGCAACACGTCCTTTGACTTGGATGCTGTCGATGCGGATTTGTACTTTGAAGGTGGGAGCTCTGCTGAAGTGCTCGCGGTTACTTCCGACGCGCAAAACCTCACCATTCAGCTGGCACCGAAGGCTCATGGGGAAAAGGTGTTAGCGGCGCGTCTCTACAAAGATGGACCGATCCTTGCGACCCAGCCACTGAACTTCATTGCCATCTCCGACGCTTTACAGAATGATCTCACCTCGGGTTTCTTGAGTCGTGATTTCGAAGGGTACTACAACCTCACCACGCCTTTAGTTGCCACGAATCTCCCTGAGGGAGGTAAGGTCAAGGTCACGATTTTCCGTTCGGGAGTGACTTTTCTGGATGGGACAAAAACTCTCTGGTTAGAGGTGGATGACTTTATCAATGACACGGCCATGCTGAACTTCCTTTTCCCGATTGGGATGAGCGGTGGGTATTGCCACTACCTCGATATCTATGACCGCAATGGCGCCTATGTTGGGCGTCGCTAGTGGGGAGGTCCAGTTATTCATTTAGGGAATTCGCGTATGTCTCACCGTAGCTTTATCATTGCGCTTGCGTGCATGTTGCTTGCCGTTGCGGGCTTTGTCATCTGGACACTCAGTGGATCCACTGAGTTAGAGGAGGCGGGCCAGGCGCAGCGGGGGAGGACGCCTGAGCGGGTGTCGGTGAGTGATCAGGGTGTTGTCCGTGAGGATCGTCCTCGCGACGCGAGCAACCGTTTCACACGTCTGAGCGATGGCTCGGTGCGTTGGCAGGTGAGAGTGGATCAATTACGCCGTCTCGACGCTTCGACGCTGAATGCTACGGAGGTTGATTACCTCTACGGTTTGCTGCGCCACGCACCGAGTGGCAATCCAGAAGCGTGGTGGGTGGTGGTCAATGAAGTGATGGAGCAGATCGTGAAGCAATCGATTGCTCCGGAGCGGATTACAGGTAGCTTGGCGGGATTGATAGGCGACCAGAGTTTGGACCCAGTGCTGCGCGACTATGCGATCCAACATCTGAGCATCCACCTCAAGGAGGAGAGCGAGGCTGAGGCGCAAGGTTTTGAAGCGATTAGGGCGGCGATTGTTGCCCCAGAAAACCAACACAATTCAATTCCCGGCACGGCTTTGGTGGCACTCAGTACGCTGCAAGAGGCTCAGCCCACAATGGTTCACGCACAGTTTACTGCGCTGGAGTCTTATCTCGATCCATTGATTCGCGGGGAGGTGGCTGCGAGTGTGGCGACACGGACCTCGGCGATCAACGCAGTGGCCTTGGTGGGGGCCGAGAGCTACCTGCCTGCTGTACGCACTTTGGCTCAAGCTGAAGGAGGAAATGACAGCGTCAGACTCAGTGCCATTGCGGCCCTCGGGGACTTTCACCAAGCCGCAGCTATGGCGGCACCCTCATCACTCTCAGCAGACGCTGACAGGCAACTTCTCGAAGCACTGGTTGCTTCAAACACAAAATTCAAATTCGCAGCCCAGGCTGCACTCAAGAAACTTCAACATTAATACACTATGAATCTTCTAACAAATCGTTTTGCAAACCCATCGGCTATCATGGCACTGGGTCTTTCGCTCTTTGCTGTGTCGTCTCAGCAGCTTGATGCCGTCAATGTTGGCGTTACCACTTATTGCTCGAGTGTGAGTTGTGATGAGTGTGATGAGAACGGGGATATCATTTCTGTTCCAAAGCCAGCTGGCACAGTTTGTACACAAGTGGGAAGTATTGAATGGGCCATGAAGCTGGGTGAGGCGCGTCGTAAAATACGTCCGAGCTACACGGATATGTCGATAGTTGGCAAGTTTGAGGGCGCAGTGCGTGGGAAGATAAGAACCTTCAAAGATGTGTACCGTGAGGTAAACGACCCGAGTGCATTGGCCTTTGAAGATGTCATGTTAGAAATTAATATGGCCAGTATCAATGCCTCGATTCTCAGTCCTGAAATTCTTAAAATTCACAGTGACGCGGAATTCGAAAAGCTTGAACACACTACGGTAGTTTCATCTGGGAGCAGTAGTACTGGTTCCGCAGTGACGGTTACGAAGACTGAGCTTCGTCAGGTTCTCACCAAGAATGCGTTCACAGATGTGGAAAAGTTAGAAACTGGGTTTATTATTCGTCTGTGGAATCGCGCTGATATCAACATAAGTAAGACGAGTAAGTACTATACTCTACCAACGGAGGTAGAGCCGATTCAGGAGATTGAATTCCGTAGTGTGCCGAATTCGACTGCGACATTCGAGTTCATGATGATCATTAAGGAGCGTTTTGGCTCTAATGGTATCAGAACGATTACTGAACATCATAAAAGAGACGCGACTCATGACACTCTTGTTGTGACCACACACGAGGGCGAGGGCCTGACTGGAACTCCGATTCACAAGCAGGAGATTACCTATACTGATCGGGGTAATATGAAGTGGGATTATACTCTAGAGCGTAAGGTCTATGAGGCTTCTGTGGACACTCAAGGGACACTCGGATCCTTAGTGAAAGTGGCACATACTCAGGAAACCTACCGAGATTATTCCTTCTTCGATCCGAATCTTCCAAACAGTCAGCAGGGGGGGGAAAGAGGAATGCGTCGACTCATCAGGGAGATTCAAGACTTTCCTGGGGAGAAACTAACAAAACAATATAGTTACTATGGTAGTGGGGGTACGTTAGACTGGAATATCCAGCAACCAGGCGAGACCTCGAGTTCTACGCCCGGGTACACAGCAAATCATGGACGCCTAAAGACGATCAAGAACAGTGACGGCTCATGGGTGTATTATCAATACTCAGAGCAATATGAGGGGGAACCCAATATTGGTGACAATTTTCTTTTTGCGACACCTACTGTTTCAGTTACTACAGAATTTCGCTCATGGAAGAATGTACCGATCTCAGACAAGGACTCAGCAATTAAAATTGAAACCATTATATCTAAGGACACGGTTTCAGAGACCACTTTTGTAGAGGGGGTTCAGGTAGCCAAAAAGAGCATTCGTACGACGCAAGACACCGATGGGACAGTGATTCAAACTACACGAGATAATGATGGATCAGGCTTTTTGACATCAGTTACGGGAAGGTATCCAGCGGCTGCTGAGGACAAAGTAGCTAATCGCCCAAAATGGGTGGAGCACCGAGATGGTACTGCTGAAACCTACAGCTACGCGCATGGTCAGAATGGGGAATTTGTCATTACTGTAGAGGCTGGTCAAGGAGACCGTAATGGTATCACACGTGGCAGACGAACGATCACTACGCTTAACAAGTCTTTTCAGCCGATTGAAGAACAGACGATAGCCTTCAATAAAGTAACTGATGAGGAATATGAGTATGTCTTGCACTCAAAGAAGGCCGATAACGCAGGTGGGTTTGATCGTTTTGGACGCCCGCTGAAGTGGGTCTATAACAATAACCCTCAAGACTACTCGATTATGCAATACGGGTGTTGTGGTCTTGAGTATGAACGTGACCGAGCAGGGGCGATTACTGAGTACTCGCGTGATCCGCTGAAGAGGGTGTATTCGACTTCCAGGAAGCGTTCTGTCAATGGCACAGCCATTGTGACAGGAACTAGCTTCAACGGCCTCACAAAGCGTACTGTTGTGAATCCGGGGGAGAATGAGTTGCTTGTACGTGAAGTGACACGCTCCCTCAGTGGCTTGAGTCAGAATATTCTCACAGCAGACGCAAACGGTGACGGTCAGCCAGAGCAGACTTCTATCCAGAGAGAAATTCTTAAGACCGAAACGACCGAATCTACCTCAATTGGCAGTTTTACAAATGCAACGTATCACGGGGTAAAGACGACGACGACAGCTCCTGACGGGGGAACTTCCATCACTGTTCAATTTGTTGACGGGCAGACCGCTTCACGCTCGGGTACTGCTGTCACTGGTTCGGCTACGGACGTGATTACCTATGACTACGGAGTGCATAGACAAACAGTAAGTGATGGGCTCTATACTAAAATGACTCAGCCGAATGGTAGCGAGTGGCAAATTATTTACCGAGATAAAGTAGGCCGCACCTTCCGTACTGAAAATGCTGATGGGAGCTATTCTGAAACTAGCTATTACTCAGGTGACGCTGTAGCAGGAGCTCGCGGCAAGGTGCATGTTGTCCTTGATGCGGACGAGACAGCTCTTACTGGTTCTGGCACGCATGTGAGCTATACCTACAATGGTCGTGGCGAGCGTGTTAGCACGACCACGAAACTTTCGAACAATCAGCAAATGGTCACCACCACCGAGCATGATGATGTCACTGATCCTGATATTGGAATTGCGCATCGCTATCGTACTTGGGTCAATGGTGTGCACACTCAAACCAGACTCCAATCCGGGGATGGATATAAAAGCAAGACGGTCACGCTTGCCGGCACGAGTACCTCAGAGAGGTCTGTTCCAGTAGATGGAGCCTGGACTGTCACGAGTACGGCAGCCAATGGGGCATTTAGTATTCAAACTTACGCAGATGGTCTGCTTGAAGAGTCAGCTAGTTATGCGGCGGGGGCTGATCCGGCAGTCGCTGGTTCACAGCTCACGAAGCAGACTCAGACGTATGACGCCTTTGGGCGCGTGCTCACCGCGACGGATGCTCGCACAGGGACGGTGACTTACAACGGCTATAACGAAAATGGCTCAGTGCAGAGTATCACTGACGCAGGTAATCGGACTACTGCCTATACTTATGACGTAATGGGCAGGACTATCAAGGTGGACGCTCCTGATACCAGTGACAAAGATGGTGCTGTCATCGCGAATGTGACTCACACGCGTTATAACCCCACTGGCACGGTAGCGGCTACTTGGGGTGATCAAACTTATAGTCGTTTCAACCTTTATGACACTCAGAACCGTCTTGTTGAACTGCGAACCTACCAAGATCTCGCTCACGGCTCTGAGCCGACGGTGGCCACGACAGGTTACGCCTCGACGAAATGGAACTACAACACCCAGCGTGGTTGGCTTGATAACAAGCGCTACGATGACAATAAAGGCACCGACTATACTTACACCGATGCCGGGAGACTCAAAACGCGTGAGTGGACGCGCACTTTGTCCGACGGCACTACTAAGGTTACAACTACCTACGGCTATGACCAAGGGCAGATGGTTTCGACGAGCTATAACGATGGAGTCACTCAGGACGTAGTCTACGCATACGACAACTTTGGTCGACCGACGACTGTGACACAAGGCTCCGGTGCGACATCTAACCAGCATGCTTATGTGTATGACCCCGCAACACTCGTGCTCGATAAGGAAGTGATTTCTTATGGCAATGGGCTTTCCAGAACCTTGGATCGCTCACAGGATAGCTTACTGCGCCCCACAGGCTTTCAGCTAATGAATGGCACGACGGAGGAATACGCTACGAGCTACGGCTATGATACTGCCGGTCGTCTGGCAGGTGTGCATAGTGGCGCAACTTACCCGGCAGCCCCTGCGACAGCTGACTTTACCTACGGCTATCTGGCAAACAGTGGAAGCTTAGTGGAAAGTGTGACAGGCCCTGCGCATACGGTGACGAATACCTATGAGACGACACGCAATGTGCTCGATCTGAAGAGCAATGCCACGAATGGCGTAACACCAAGTGTGATCAGTGCCTTCGATTACACCGTCAATGCTCTCGGACAGCGTGAGGATGTGGCTCGTTCCGGCAGTGCCTTCACATCCGCGCACACGGAAAGCTGGAACTACAATGCCAAAGGTGAGGTTGTTACCGCTGACCATAGCACAAACAACGCTTTCGACCGTGCTTACGAGTTTGACGGCATCGGCAACCGAAAGAAGTCAGCCGACAGCTTGACGCTGCCAGCGACTGACAACTACACATCGAATGCGCTCAATCAACTCACCGCTGTCGGTAATACGGCAAGAGTCCACGATGCGGACGGTAACTTGTTAGATGACGGCACAAAGTTGTATGTTTGGGATGCTGAGGATCGCTTGATAGAGATCAAGGATAAGGCGACAGATAATACAGTTGCGATTTATGAGTATGATGTATATTCACGTAGAATCACCAAAACTGTTGGCTCTACTGTCACGAACTTCGTGTATGACGGGTGGAATCCGATTGCAGAATATTCTGGCTCAACGCTCGGCAAGTCATACACTTGGGGAATGGATCTTTCTGGATCAATGCAAGGAGCAGGAGGAGTTGGCGGTTTACTATCCGTAAATGATGGTAACGATACTTACTACACGACCTTCGACGGCAACGGGAATGTTAGTGAGTATGTTGACTCTACAGGGACTTCAGTTGCTCATTACGAATACGATGCTTTCGGGCAAGTGGCGGCTACTGGCACGAAGAAAGGTGACTTCTCTCACCAGTTCTCCACTAAGCAGCTAGATTTTGAGAGTGATCTACATTATTATGGTTACAGATATTACGATTCAGCTACAGGTTCCTGGATCAGCCGAGATCTGATTGCTGAACGCGGTGGGCTTAATCTTTATGGGTTTGTGAGGAATAATGGGGTAGGCTCCTTTGATCTATTGGGCTTGGTTGATCCAGCGATGCAGGCATATTTTAATAACACAGGAGGTTATCGGGATCGTTTACATAAGTGGAGTCCAGCCAATGATGAGCAGAAAAATAAGGCAAACGAGCAATTTGATGAAGTTAGTGAGGACTTCAGGACAAGAGGAGGCAATACTGACTATGAATACGGAAACGATGATCCGTGGACTAAAGAGTTAATGCAAAAAGCTGTTTACGATAGGATGAGAACTTGGATTAGGGATAAGGCTAAGGAGCATTGTGCTAACGGAACGACAGATTCATTCATAGATGGAAGTCCGTATAAGTGGGATGATTCAGCTGATGACAGTGGCGCGCTAACTCCATTTCTTGATGCTGTTAACTATATATTTGGAGCTGAATTGAAATCTCTTGGTAGCAATGATGGTCAGTTTACGATAACGTCAGTGGATTGTGACAAATGCACTGTTTCGTATAGTATGGTTGTGACTGATTCTTTCAGATTTGGAAGTCTAACAAGAGTTCCTGGAACTAGTAGGAGTGTCCTAGATCCAAAACCGCCACTAAATAATGGGCTGGGAGGATCTGCATGGCTTCCTCAAAGTGAAGATGCAGATAACCCATTCGGAGAAGATGGCGTGTTTGGAACAGTCAATGTAACGTGGAAGTGGAATGAATCTTTATCGTTTTCAAAATGAAAAAATCACTGAAAGCCCTGTTGATTTTTCCGTTGCTCACGGGATGCGAAAAATCCGTCAATGAGTCATTAAACGCTAACAATCTAACTCCTCTTCATGGATCATGGAACGGGAGTTGGAGCTGGGAAAAGGGAAGTAAAAGCAGTATCTTAATTTCAGCAGATAGCATCAAATTGACCAACTTCCCTCTAAAGAATATTGTTGATAGCTCTCAAAGCCTTTTGAATGAGGAATTCAAATATAGTTTTGAGAAAAACTACGGAGGTAAAGCACAACCTTGCTTACTAGTTACCACAACGAAAGGGCGAGGATCTTTTCCATTATATATAAGTAAAGAAAGTGGATTCTGGACGTTAAAATATAGTTTTTCAACAGATTTAGGGCAGAGTGTTACCTTCAAAAAGAACTAATGCATAGATTGAATATAACGTGCCGATAGCCCCCACCATAATCAAAATCAATTAACCCAAAACAAAAAGCACACCATGCGGTGTGCTTTATTAGCAATACTCAACCATAGCAATACGTGGGTTGCATGCCAACTTTGAGAAAAAACATCTCCAAGAGCTTCTTGTTACTAGATCAATTCGCTGAGCCTTGAGAGCGATGAACATGATTTGGATCTTCCCCCATCTTTACGTGCACCGAATCCAATGATTGTGCATTTCTCTCAAGAATCTTGGTAAGCAATGCCGTTCACATCATCTATCCAGACTAGTCAAAGAAACGCCTCCTCCAGCACGATCCCATGTCCTGAAACAACCAGATCCACCATCCCAAGCACTTTTAAGCCAGATGGATCACTCGAAATTCAGTAAGACTAGCGACTCCATGGAAATTATGTGGTCGTTGGTCTAACAGAATGAGGATTGCAGTCAACGAGATCATGAAGCTCCAATTAAAAAGACAGACAAAGCCGATTGCGCGTATGCGTTTTTCTGTGCGGTGTTTATCTTATGTCTGATGCGCGTGTGCTCGCCTCTTTGTTAGGCGATGAGACAGGTCGTTCTGCTAAATCTGACTTCGCTCCGCTCCTCCTGAAGCAAGCTTCAGTGCTTTTCGACAGAAATTGTCTGTCTTGAAATTATGAGGATCATATTCTGTGGGTGTGAGTACGCAGGAGAAAAGGGAAAACAGAAACTCAAAGAGTATTCGCAAAAATATCCTGACGTTGATTTCGCAGCCTCGGAAGGAAATGCAGGGTATAGGAGATGATGGGCGCCAATGATGAAATTGGATGAGTGGCGGTTTGATAAAAAATGTTGGGTTATTGCAAGAAATGGCAAGCTGAAAAAATCAGAGTGGCCACAGCCCCATCGCTTGAGATACGATTACACTATATGGCCATGGGCGGTCAGAAAGTAAATATTCATATAGTTATGATACGTATTGTTCTTCTATTATTACTATCCTGTGCAGTTATAAATTCCGAGATTAAAGGTTTTTCTGACTTGCCACCGAAGCTCCATGGTCCGGATATTGTTTTTGAAGGAGTGATCCTGGAGGACCAAGTGTGGTACTACATGCAAGGTGACAAGTTTGTGAGTCAGGAGGAATACAATCTGATTACTAAACCACAGGAAGATATTTTCACCTATGAGATTAGATCTTTCAATATGCGTGTGACAAAAAGCTATAAAGGAGATGTTCCTATTGGCGTGACTATTCCAATGTTTTACAGGTTGTGGAGTAAGCCATCTGCTGAGAGGCACAAGGAAAGAAGAGAGGTTGGTGTCTACAAAAAGGCGGAGGATAAACTAAGCGTTGGTAAAAAGGCTGTGGTTTGGTTCTCGAAGTCTAGTGTGACTAGTATCGATTCACCTTTTGCTATGAATTTTTATAAATTTCTCATTCTAGATAGTAATTCAATAGAGCCTTCCTTTCTAAATACATTGAACAAGTCTACTGAGAAAAAACCATCAGATGATGATTAAGGAGACACCTCCCAAGTGTGATCGACACTTGAGTGATGAGCCCTTATTGAACGCTTGGAAGTTCTCTATTCAAAGGATTATGGGGATCAGGTGCGCTTGCATTTAGAGTTGTTAGCAAAGGCGAATTCTTAAGTGAGAGTCGCAAAGCACTTCCAAGTAAAATTCGAGGGGCGCTTGATGGCTGCGGTTTATGGACGGCGAGGAAGTTAGAGTGAACTATTGATGGGGGGGCGATGCATCGTGCTTAGTTAGGGTTGTCTATCAGTCCAGACTTAGGTGTGTTCTTCGCTAATACTGTTCTGTGTTTTTATTGGTAAATCTGGAGAGAGGCTGCCCTGTTTTGGCCTTTTTAGGTGAGAGGGGGTTGGTGTAGATTGGGTGTCAGGAAAGCTGGGTAGATTTTGTTTGGTTTTTTTCAGCTAGCGTCAGAACTTGTCTGTCTGTATTTTTTAGCAAAAGCTCTGAAGAGCCTGACTAATCCTTGGGGTTATAACGGTGAAGAAGCAGATGAAATACATGTTTGTCCCTAAGGTTATGAGTAAGGTGTCTATGATTAATTCAATATGCGTTTTTATATACGCGGCTTTTTTAAATTATTATTGTGGAGCGTTAGGGACAATATCTCACCAGAGTAGGTTTATTCATAAGATTGATTTTTGTGAGCCAACAGCCTGTAATGTTACATTGGTAAGTCCTTTTTTGTTGTGTGTTATAGCCTTTGTTCTTTTGCGTAAAAAATTTAGTGTGCAATTTATTTATGTCCTCTATTTTTCATTTGTAATGTCGACGATAGTCTTTTTTTACCATCTTTCTATATGGATTAAATATGTATTATATTGGTAGAAAAAACTATCCAACCAGCTAGCCAATAGCGTGGAACGTACCACCTATTGGTATTTACGAAATTCGACTACAAACTAGCTAAGCTACCACCATTGCACCCCACCATAATCAAAATACTCAACCCCAGTGGCACTCAAGCCGCTCTGTGATATGAAAGTAGTCTGTCTCGAATGGCACGTAGTTAAGGTCGATTACGAGCTTTTTTGTAGTAGACGGAAAGCCTGATATTGAAT
>NZ_JBHUJB010000055.1:0-1919 GCF_042683245.1 Rubritalea tangerina | reverse complement strand
TCCACAATCCGTAAACAATAAATCACAGTACATTCCCCCATCAGCGGTGCGGTGTGCTTTACGTTAGCCTAAAATGAAACACCTTATTCTATCGTTCGCTCTAATTACTAGTTCGCTGAGCTTAGCTGAGGATATCGAAACTACTCAGATACCGTCAGAACAGGAGTTAAAATCTATTACAACACATCTCGATAAAGGAGACCTGATCGAAAGTCATAAGGCGCTCACAGCTATATCACATCCTGCAGACACTAGAAAAATCCACCTTTTAAAGAGTACTATAGGAGCAAACCATGGTGCTAAGAAAGTATCTGATAACGGGAAGTTCATAATCTTGGAAGGATCTGCCTGGATTAAGCTTAGTGATAACACCTTGATCGACGGTAGAGTTGATAAGACGTCCGTAATCATTATTCATAAGAAGACACAAGTTATTGCTGCATTTGAAGGCAAATTCGAAGTCACAACCCTACTAAATTGACTCTGGCTAACAAGACGCTGCACCCAACCGCTGACCGCGGTTGAGCTTCGCTCCCCTCTTCCAACCCTCAATCCGTAAACAATAAATCACAGTACATCCCCGTCAGCGGTGCGGTGTGCTTTACGTTCGACTGAAAATGAAACTCATAACAATACTGAGCATTATAAGCCTCTCAATTACAGGAATTTTAACGGCATGTCCACCTCAGGACATTGATAAGATTCTGAAAGGTATTGAGTCGATAGAACTGAAAGATCAGTTAGACAAGAAAGAAGCGGCGATATTAATGTCTGCATATTGCAGAGCATATTTAGGCCCAGAACACAGCATAACAAATATTACCAAGAATGGTAAGTTTTGGACTGCAGAGGTTGACCATAAATTAAATTATGAATCTAAACTTCTTGTGAATTCGTTCACTGGCGAGGTGTTTCTAAACAACCGATTCATCATAAAACCACCATGGAGCGAAATCATAGAAAAACTGAAATCAGAATAGAGTCTGCTCATCAGTTTTGTCGAACAAGACGCTGCACCCAACCGCTGACCGCGGTTGAGCTTCGCTCCCCTCTTCCAATCCCCAATCCGTAAACAATAAATCATAGTACACCCCCGTCAGCGGTGCGGTGTGCTTTACGTTATCCTATAAAATGAAAACTTGGTCCGAACTTATCACTGAATTCCACGAAGAAGGTCACTCAGGAGACCTAGACTCAAAAGTATTAGGTGTAGCAGCTAGCGATGCCGATTTGTCAAAATTTGGCGATGATTTAGGAAGAGATTTAGGAACAGAATTCAAAAGCTTCTATAGCGCTCATAATGGCTACGGAATTCAATCAGATGACGGAATTGATTGGTTCATAGTGCCTCTAGATCAAATTAAGAAGATCACCAATGATGCTGTAGATTGGTTCCAAGAAACACATACAGATTTAGCAGAGAGATTCGTAGCCATAGCTGACTGGGATTGTGGAGATTATTCAGGTTTTCTGTTTTCAGAGGATGGCTCATTGATGGATGGATTCTACACATTCGAACATGAATCATACGAATTCGATGAGGATCAGAACTGGAGTGAATTTCTAATTCCTATCGATTCCTCTCTACGTGACTTCCTGACCACATAGATCAACTCTGGATAACAAGACGCTGCACCCAACCGCTGACCGCGGTTGAGCTCCGCTCACCACTTCCAACCCACTATCCGTAAACAATAAATCACAGTACATCCCCTGTCAGCGGTGCGGTGTGCTTTACGTTATGCTAAAATTAAAAATCTTCCTCACGCTTATATGCGTATTAGTCGTTAACTGTTCAGAACAGCCCATAGCAGAAGAAAGCGATTCTGTTGAAAGAAAAAATTTGTCTGACCTGAATGGCACGTAGTTAAGGTCGATTACGAGCTTTTTTGTAGTAGACGGAAAGCCTGATATTGAAT
>NZ_JBHUJB010000054.1:0-81595 GCF_042683245.1 Rubritalea tangerina | reverse complement strand
CATAAGCCATGAGCTTACCAGCAACCATGGCGCGGCCTCACCTCTCTTCTCATTCTATCTTTTTTCTTTAATGCATCCAAGTGAACTTAAGACACTCAACAAGCGCTAAATGCCCCACCTCTGGACCCTCCACTCAATGTCAGCTCTTGCTAACATCTGAACACCACGCAGCAACGAGCATTTCTTGTAAACGCTCAGCATCAGTGGCCGTGGTTTTTGCCACAAAGCCCGCCTTGTGCGCAAAATGCACGTCTTCCCACTCACTGATCTTCGTAAAATCTAAACGTAAATCATCGTTAAATCGCGTAAGACCATACCCCTCCCCTCGGCGATCCGGATACACCATCGCCACACACCCCAGTTGCTTCATCTCTATATACCTCCCCAAACCAGCCGATGGCTCAGCCGGCAATGGCTCAGTCCGTCGCAAAAACAACGCACTAAACCCAGGCTCTAGCTCCCACACTTCAGATTGAGCCTCGATCTCTAACATGCGCTCCCGCATTCCCTCAATAAATGCAATCATATCCTCCCCAATCATCCGCATCACCTCATAAACAGGCTCCCCAGTACAATGACGCTCTTGAGCCGCAAACCTACGTAGCAAGGTGATATCAATTGGCGAATTGAGCTTAGCCATGGCCGAGCGATCAACTTCTAACCATTGAGCTGTCTTTACTGCTCCACGTGTATCTAACCATTCAGAGGTCTCTAACCAATCACAATACTGCCGAGCATCTTCATACAAACCCATGAATTGCAGCACTAAACTTAACGCACAAGTTGGTGGGTGATCTCTGTCAAATTGGTGGTGATCGAAATTCATCTTCTCTGGGTCATGCTCCCCGCCCACATCCAAGACTGCGACTTCACAATCCTCGAGATCACTCTCACTTGGCTCTCGTCGAATCACCTCACACCCGTATCGCGCAATCATTAAACTACATGCCAAAAAATCGTCCTTATGCGCCCCTCCGGGATGCGTCAAAATGCTCTTCATGGCCGCAGCATCGGCAAGTCAACGCCATTGTCAACAGCGCCCCTTGCAAAAAACTCCACAACTGCCAAATTGAGAGTGGATGAACTTTCTTGCCCATCTCGCATTAGCTCCACCTGCTCCCGCTCACCTCATGGGCAACCTCCTTGGCGACTTCGCAAAGGGTACCGCTGAATCACTCTGGGACCGCTTCCCCTCAGCCATCGTCCCCGGCTTACTCATGCACCGTGCCATCGATCAATTTACTGACCAACACCCACTCCTCCACCGCGATAAACAACGTTTCTCCCCACATCTTCATCGCTACGCAGGCATCGCCATTGATATTATCTACGACCACTTCCTCTCACGCCACTGGAACCAATTCTACCAACAACCACTCGAACATTTCATCACCAATGCCTACTCCACTATCGAAGCTCACCCAGAGTGGTGGATCGGTGACTTCCCAGCCGCATTCCAAGACATGAAACAATACGATTGGCTTCGCACCTACGCCACACGCCATGGTATTCAAGTGACACTCGAGCGCGTCTCACAACGTAGCCGGTTCCTCACCCCACTCGCAGACTGCTATGCTGATTTCATTCAACACTACCACGCCATCGAACAAAACTTCCTAAAGCTCTACCCACAACTCCAAGACTTTGCCCTCAGTGGGAAGCCGAATCATTAATCCACAGCCTCCATACACTTCTTCCAACGCGCCGCAAATTCTGGACTGTCCTCAGCCAAACTCGCCGCACCACTCTTCGCTTTCACATCGAGTCCAGACAACCAACAATACGCTACAAGCTGTTCCCTCCTCTCAGCCTTCTGCTTCTCATCAAGATGACTAGTTGGAATTTTCTTGTGTAACTCTAACATCGTGTACGGAGAAAGTTCTCGCCATGGCAGCAAAACCTCCCGTCCACGCTTGCCTTCCACCTTCAACCCCTTTTCTTCGACCCCTAATATCTTCGAATATTCCTCCATCCCATCGAGCCTGCGTACTTCAAACTCAGCAGATTTACCATCAAGCGCTTCGAAAGTTGCACGGTATAGATTCACTACAGATTGAGTCAAATAAAGGGTGCTTTCTCTCCAGGCTTTATCACTTTCACTCAGCGCTTCAACTGACTCTAAGGCCTTTCTAGCCCGGCCAAACTCATGACGTTCTAGTGAGCCTAATGCTGATTTTTTCGCCTCCCTCCACTTTCTAACCGCACTGTCACGCTGCTCCCTCTCCCTTTGCTTACTCAGCTCACTGCTCTTTTGCATCGTAGCAATGCTAGAGTTGAGCTGACGCTGCCACTCAATCGTATTAAATCGAGCACGCCCACGTGTCTTTAACTTATCCCGCGCTGCTAGAATCTCTAATTGCAGCTTTTTGGCTTCCGCCACATCCCCTGGTTCCAGCCCTTTGCGGTAACTCGCTAACAATCGATAATCACTCAAATAATCATCAGCCAAGCCCTTGAACCTCTCCAAACTACGCTGATCACCTTCAGTCTTTGCTAACTTCAGTGTATCAAACAAAATCTCTGCATTCTGCCAGTGCCCCTGCTCCCATTCCTTCAACGCAGACGCAAATAAAATCATGATGTCCAAGTCATCCTGACTCGATGTCGTACTCTCAATCGTTATAGGCTTTAGATCTAACAAACGGGACATCGCGACCTGTAACTTCTTGTCAACTGACGACTTGGCCCCACCGGATTTCTCCTGCTTGCGCAAAATTTGACGCAATGCAACACGAGCACCCTCGGCATCTCCAGCTAGCCACGCGGCGATCGCCGATCGGGTTCCCGCCCAGTAGACCGTCTCACTCTCCATCCCCTCTCCCTGAGCTAACCTCAAATACTTCCGGTGCGCCTCTAAATACTTTTTCTGGTCCAGCAGGTGCTGAGCATTGCGTAGCTCCGCTGCGATCAAGACACGACGCGCCTCATCGTCATTCACAGGAGCCTCCACATCCGTTCCAGTGCTATCTTCCACTACCGTATCTGGAGTGACTGCTTCCTCCTTCTGGCTTGCTATGATCGCTCCGATTACCCCCACTGCAGCGATTCCACCGATGCCAGCTATCAGCCCAACATGGCTACGTTTCCTCTGCATCCGCCTGGTCTTAGTCGGTTCAGAGAGAGCTTCTGGCTCATTGCCTGTCCGGAAAAAAAGCTCCACCTGCCGCAATGCTGCTAAAAACTCCTCATAGCTCTGGAAGCGGTCTTCAGGCTCAAAAGCCATCGCCTTGTCAATCACCTCACAAAGAAAGGGACTCACATCGCTCGTCACTTTCCCCAGCCTAGGGACGTCAGTCTTGATTTTAAGTAACTCAGTGGTCGAACGTGTTTCCGTCGTAAATGGTGGCTCACCACTTAAAGCATGATAGAGACTCGCCCCCAAAGCATAGATGTCACTACGCAAATCCTCTTCCTTGAGTTCCAAGGTTTCAGGGGGAACATAATACGGTGTCGCCCAGATCTCATCCGCTATCGCCTTGCCCCCAGATGTCATCAGAGCCAATCCAAAATCAACAATCTTTGCATGCCCCTTCGCGTCAATCAGTACATTGCCTGGCTTCATGTCCCGGTGAATCAAACCCTCTTGATGCGCCGCCTTCAACCCGTCCACAATCTCAATCGCCAAGCGCGTAATCATCTCCTCGCTCAGCTTTCCTTCACGCTGCATCAGTTGCTCCAAGCTCTTACCCTCAACCAACTCCATCGCGATATAATAGCGCTTGAATGCCTGACCCACCGTATACACGCGCACCACATTCGGGTGGCTGATCGCCGCAGTAATCTTGGCTTCCTTCTCAAATTCTGCAATCCGCTTCTCGTCGCGCGAATAATCTTCGTTGAGTAACTTGATTGCCACCTTGCGCCCCAAAGTCTTATCCCTAGCCGCAAATACCAGACTCATACCACCAATACCTTGGCGCTTATACACCTCGTAATTGCCTATCTCACATTTTACATGTGAGTGCTCACCGCAGTTCGGACACTGAACATTCGTGTAGGGGGGGAGGGTCGTGACGTCCATGGCTTCGCCACACGCACTGCAGTTTTCTATCTCAATCTCTAGTGAGCTTTCCTCCATTTCGACGCACACTAGATAGATTTTTTCCCGCTGGCACTGAAAAACTTTGGAAATCGAAAGTTTTTTTGCTCGCATCCTCAGAAATCAGACAAAACCATGGCCCCGATGAAAATTCATGTCGACGACACGACCGGGAAAAGGATCGATGCCTACCTGAGCAGCCAACTGCCAGAATTGTCACGTGCTCGCATCCAAGCCTTGCTCAAATCCGGAGACATTCTCGTCAACGGGTCGAAGACAAAACCCAAAAACCCCGTCCAAGCCGGAGACACGATCACAGTCAACATTCCGGAAGCCGTCTCCGAAGAAGCGATCGCCGAACCCATCGATATTGAGGTCCTTTATGAAGATGACGACATCATTGTCGTCAATAAAGAATCCGGGCTCGTCGTCCATCCCGCCGCTGGCAATCAATCCGGCACCCTCGTAAATGCCCTGCTCCACCACTGCCATGGCAAGCTCGCTGCAGAGGGGGGTGAGGGACGCCCCGGTATCGTACACCGCCTCGATAAAGATACTTCCGGCTGCATCGTTGTCGCAAAAACAGATGAAGCGCACCGCCATCTCGTCGCTCAGTTCAAAGCCCGCGAAACAAAAAAACAATACATCGCCGTCGTCCAAGGCTCTCCCATCAAACATCAAGATACCATTTTTACCCAAATCGGGAGACACCCAGTCAATCGACTCAAAATGGCTGTAGTGAATCCAGGTTCTGGGAAACCAGCCATCACCGACTACCAATGGCTCGGCCATGACTCCACCTCAGATAGCTCATTAATTTTCTGCGATATTCATACCGGCCGCACCCACCAAATCCGTGTCCACATGCTCCATATCGGCTGCCCCATCATTGGCGACCCAATCTACGCCAAACCCAATCGCCAAAAAGCCCAAACCGGCCGCCTCATGCTGCATGCTCGCAGGCTAACCATCTCTCACCCCCGCACGCACGAGCGCCTCACCTTCAGAGCCCCCATCCCCGACTCCTTCCTTCCCTGGACAGACCGTTTCTACAGCGACGCTCTCGATTCAGATACCCCATAAACTTTTCTCTTCCCCTCGGTAACAAGTTCAACTACAAGACCCTGCATCCCAATGAGCAGACACCTACGCATCCTTATCTCCCTCATTGCCATCGCCTTATCCTCCCTACTTCCCGCCCAGGAAGCAGTGAAAGAACCAGTGCGCCCTGGCACCATCCTCCTCTCTGCATTCCAAACAGTTTCTGAAGCAGAGAAGCTCGAAGAAAAGGAAAGCTACAAGGAAGCTTGGAATAAATACCAACAAGCCCTGCGCTACTACCAATCACTCTCCGCGGCACACCCAGCTTGGAAACCCCACATCGTCCAAGGACGTATCGAAAAAACCAGCCAGGCCATCGAACGCGTCCAACCCATGGCGCAAAAAGAATTTATGGCGGAACAAGCCAAACTCCAACACCTTGTCGCTGGCTCAGGCACTCCCGCAGAAATCCCCTCACCAGCCGCACTCACTGCCAACCCAGTCAACAAAGCTGACCTCCAGCAGCTCACGAAACTCAATAACAAGATCAACCAACAACAACGCCAACTCGAGTCGCTCAAAAATAAACACACCGCCGAAAAACTCAAATACTCCGAGCGAATCAACGCACTCCAAAAAGAATTGCGTAAAAGCCAACAGGGGCTCGGCCAAGAATCCACTCAAACACGTATGCTCAACGGCCAAATTGCACGCCTCCAACAAGAACTGCGCCAAAGCAAACAACTCTCACAAAACGATCAGCAAAAGTACCTCAACGCCATCGAAGAACTCCAAAGAACGCGCACCGCACTCGCCACCGCACCTCTCCGCGCTGACGTCGAAAAACTCCAACTCGCTAAGGACCGACAAGAAAAAGAACTCAAATTCGTCATCGGTAAATATTCCAGCACCAAAAAAGCTCTCGAAATCAAAACCCTCGAAAATCAAAAACTAGCGCAAGAAGCCGAGCTCACCAAAGCCATGCTCGCTAAACGCAGCAAAGACCTCGAGGCCGCAAAAACAAATACTGCTAGCGTCGTCGCAAATATGCGTAAAGAAATCAATACGCTCAAAAGTAAACTCGCCGAAGCCGAAACCATCATCGCTTCCCAAAAAACTGAAATCGCCGACCTCGTCAACCGCCTCGCAGACTCCGAAACACTCACCACCGAACTCCGTCAAGACCTCGCTGACATGACCGCAGAACGCGACCAGCTCAGTGAAATGCTGAAACTCAGCGATGCCGAACGCGGCAAACAACTCATGAAAGAGAACCTCCGACTCGGCCGTGAACTCAGTGATGCAAAGCGCAACCTCGAAATACTGAACCGAGATAAAAATAGCGCTCTCGATCAAGTCACTAAAGCCGAGACAGACCTCGCTATCGCTAAACACCAACTCCTCCTCAAACGTCAGGAAAACACAGCATTCAGAAAACGTATCAGCAACCTCGAGTCCTCACTCAACGAAACGCGTGAACTACTCGCCACAAAATCATCCACCCCCCAACTCGATGACGCCTCACGAGAAGAAGCTGAAATCCTCAAAAAAACCGTCACCCGACTCATCGCACAATCCTCACGCCGTCGGCAAGCTGAGCGCCTCCTCTGGCAAGAATACCAACGCACTGCCCCACGAAACCAAGAGTTCGAAGAAAAATACCTCGAAATGGCTGGCGAGGATATCCAACTCACCAAGCGCGAACAAGAAATGCTTCTCCAACACCAATCGGAAGATACCTTCTTTAGCCCCACCGGACGCGCTAGCAAACAAGCTCAAGCCATCGCTCAAGCCAAAGCCGATGAAAAAATTGACACCTACCACGCCATCGCCCGTCGCCTCGTAGAAAAGAAAAATCTCAACTTCGCTAAAGACATCTACGATGATGCCTACGACTCCATCCCCGATTATAGCTTCTTGATCAACCGCGGCGTCATCCGTATGCGCCTCGGTGAAGTCGAAGACGCTGAAGCCATTTTCGAACTCGGTGTCTCGCAACGCCCGCGCAACCCCTACACACACTTCATGCTCGGCCTCTCCCGCTTCTATCAAGAGAATAGCGACCTCGCTGCAAAGTCTATCGATAAAGCAATCGACCTCAAACCTGACTACAAAGAAGCCTTCCTCTACAGAGGGATCATTGAGGGAAATCAAGGGCGCCACAATAAGGCCCTCGACCTCTTCGAAAGCGCTGTAGAACTCGATCCCGAATACGCCGCCGCTCACTACAACATTGCCCAAACCTATAACTTCCTCGGTGATAGCAAAAAGGCCAAAGAAGCCTACAACAACGCCTTGCGCGCAGGCCTCGCTCCAGACCTCGATTTTGAAAAAATCATCGGCATCCGTTCCTAATCCCCCACTTCCCCCACGCCATTTGAATGACTCAGCCAGTACGATATTTGCTGGCAACAATGCATAGTGCCCATAGCCCCTAACCAAGCCTGTTACAAGCACGCCTGTGCTAGTTTTGTGTCACCTAGGTCCTAAACATAATGGTTTCATATGAGCTTGAGGAAATGGCTCCTCTTAGGCGCTCCTTTCATGAGACTCAGAGTATTTTCTGATCAACTGTGTTCCTCGGCTGCCCACAATGTCTACACTAAGATCACTTGCCCCCAAATTACCGACTTGCCACATTCCTATGGGCGCATCCCATCATGCTCCCTTGATCTTGCTGCAATATAGCTGCGTGCCAGTTTATGCTATTTCATAAACACGAAACCCATTTTCTGCACAATTTGTTTTTTTTGCTAGTATATCCTATGATTTCGGACGATCCCGTTTTCGCGCTCAATGGAGTAGACGTTAGCTGCGGTATCTATAAATCGGTTTCCTTAGACCGTTGAGAGCTTTTACTCCGTGAGCGCCAGTGTGTATAGGTGTGCGAAAAGGGCGCTACGACTCAAGTAGAACCCCTTGCCCTTCTAGTAACATTCGAATCTTTTTCTCACTCACTGCTGCCCCAATCGAAATATTCGGCGCAAATAACTGTACCCTCAACCTCTCTAAAGCATACCCAGCTTCCACGATCGCTAGATCATCAGGCCGATTCTTCCAATGGTCGTACCACGGTAAGTATAACTTCAGTACTCTATCCATTTTCTCCAAGTCTTTTACCACTGGCTGAGACTTGAGGCGCTTCAGTCGCTCCAGAATGCCTCCAAAAAATTGAGGGTACTCCAGCATATGATGCCAGCCAGCTTGGGTCGCAAATTTCTCTCTAAAGAGCCAATCCACCTGCTCCTGCACATCTTCCACAATCTCCTCATAATTCGCATTTCCTTTGTGTGCACTCAACCAAGCTTCAACCTCGCGCGAATCGCGTATCATCTCCCCCATGGCTTCACACATCCGCTCTGCATAAACATATAAATCCCCTCTCCCTGCCTCCGATAAGCTCTCAAAACTCACACCATCACGCGGTACCTCTTTGCTAAAGCACCCACCCACAATCAAATGCATCAATACCACTTGGTTCAGCCCACCACCACCTATCAATGGCAAATACATCTTCACATCCACGTCCATAGGTAAATTCTTCGAGACATATTTCACATGATCAGCATGCTTTAGTAAGAATAACCGAATGCACCCAGATAGATGGCTCGCCTTCGCTTCATAGGCATCACTGAATACTCTAACACTCACACTCTCACCATCATCCACTAACGCTGGATACCCTACCCCCTTAGCTGTTTCCACCACTTCAGGTAATTCCCCACACTCCCATTCCTTCATGCCTGAATAGTCATACTCAGCTCCCGTCTCTTCTTCAAAACGCTCAGACATGAGATCGCGTAATTCCTCCTTCACCGCATCTCCATCCGTGCCAAAGGCTAATTCATTGCCCTCGTCATCACTCACCCACAGCTTCATTACCAACTCCGCTGGTAACTTCTCTCGTTGAAACATCCCTGCATCAATCCTGACACCAGAGTGCTCGCTCAAAAATTGCGCCAAACTATCATAATAGTCACCTCTAGGAACCCTCCCCATACATTCCTCAAAAAAGACCTTCGCTGTCTGCGCCGCCGGATTACACGCTATCCTCTGGCTCTTCGGTAGCGACTTAATCATTAATAATGTGCGTTCCTCTAACTGCCCCTCAACCCCCCAATCTAACAACCAGGAAGGAAAGAGTGACAATTGGTCGATATGCACTCCTAGCGTCACACCGTCATCCACTTCTCCCGGCGCTACCTTATAATAGAGCGGATAACATTCCTCTGCATAATGCAACTCGTCCGGGAATGCCTTTGCATCCGGCAGTTCCCCGTAAACAAAATCATTTAACTTCGGTTGTAACTTCTCTGCTGACTTGCTCATCCATCGCCAGAACTCACGAGCCGTCGACATCCCCTCAGGTAAGCTGCTCTCAAAATACTCTACCACCGATTCCTCACTCCATACCCCGTCGCGCCTCCTTAACTTTACCTCCATTTCCATCACCTCCTCACGGTACCGCTCAATCAGATTCAGAACATCCGGCTTCTTCTTCAGCCCTCCACCTAACAGACCCTCTCTGATAAATACTGCCCTAGCCCCCGCTGGATCAATTTTTCCATAGTGCACATTCCTCCCATCCACAATGGCCAAACCACTACTCACCACAACTTCTTTGGCATACACAGCTCCTTGCTTCTTGTCCCACCTTGCACTGTGATAACGGCTCCGACATAATTGAGGCGCGACCTCTTCCACCCACCTAGGATCCAACCGCGCGACCCTCCGAGCCCAAAGTCGACTCGTGTCCACCATTTCATAGGCTATCACCCACTCGAGCTTCTTCTTTCCAAAAAGCCCCGATCCCGGAAAAATCGCAAACTCACGACCACCCGCTCCCTTATACGCCCTCTTCTCCTTGTCGTACAAACCAATCTGACGCGGCATCCCAGCCAATAACGCCTTGTGCAACCCTGCACTATCCAAACCTTCTAAATCCCTAGATTGATAAACATGGCTGTGCCACTTGAATGCTTCACGCCCTAATACCGCTAATTCATGGTGCAAATTTGCCCACTCTAACACTCTTCGGAAATTGACGAAGTTCTGCCGACAAAACTTCCTCAGCTGGTTTTGCTTCCACTTCCTCCCTTCCTTAAATTTCTGAACCGAACACCATAAATGCAATAAAGAGATAAAGTCTGAATCCTCATCATTCCACTGGGCATGGGCCGTGTCAGCCTCTTTGGCTTTCTCGGCTGGCCGCTCCCTCGGATCCATGATGCTTAAACCACTAACAATCACTAACATTGCATCTAAACAACCGCGGTATCGAGCTTCAATAAGCATCTTGCCCAGCCTCGGCTCTACCGGAATACGTGCCAGCATCCTCCCGGTCTTGGTGAGTTCCTCGTCCTCGCCTAGCGCACCTACCTCCCTAAGCGTCCTGTACCCCTCAGCGATGTGCTTGCTAGACGGGGGATCCAAAAACGGAAACTCTTCTATCGCCGCCAAGCCCAAAGCTTTCATCTTTAGTATCACACCAGCCAAAGATGAACGACGAATCTCCGGGTCTGTAAATTCCTGCCGCGATTCAAAATCCTCTTCCTCGTATAATCGCACACAAACACCCTCAGATATACGCCCACACCTCCCCTTTCTCTGATTCGCACTCGCTTGAGATGTCTTCTCAACCTGTAACCTCTGCACCTGCCGAGCTGGACTCCAACGACTCACTCTCGCTACTCCCGTATCCACCACATACACAATACGCGGTATCGTCAACGATGTCTCAGCCACATTCGTCGCCAATACCACCCTTCTTCTCCCCCCCTCTGGATTAAACACCCGCTGCTGGTCCTTCAAACCTAACCTAGCAAATAATGGCAATATATCCGTCTGCCCCCATGAGCGTCCCTCTAACACATCCACACACTCCCTAATCTCACGCTCGCCAGGTAAAAACACCAATATGTCACCACTGCGATCACTCCGAGAAATCTGTTCAATGGCACGCGCGACATGCCGTGGCATGTCTTCCCCTTCCTCGCGACCTAAGTACGCTGTCTCCACCGGAAACGTTCTCCCCTCCACATGAATCACTGGCGCCTTGTCAAAAAACTCAGCAAACCCACCAGCATCCAATGTCGCTGAAGATATGAGCACCTTCAAATTTGGCCGACGCTGCATCAACAACTTTAAATACCCCAATAAAAAATCAATATTAAGACTCCGCTCGTGTGCTTCATCAATAATCAACACAGAATACCGAGAGAGCGTACTATCCCCCTGAGTTTCAGCTAACAGAATCCCGTCAGTCATGAACTTCACCCGCGTCGCCCTACTGGTATTGTCCTGGAATCGCACCTGGTATCCAACCTCAGCACCCAAACCTACTTCCAGTTCATCAGCCACACGTTTCGCCACGCTCGCCGCGGCCAAACGCCTCGGCTGTGTACAGCCAACACACCCACTCAGCTGGTTTTCTTGAATGTACTCCAATGCCATCTTAGGCAACTGCGTAGTCTTACCAGAACCTGTATCTCCAACCACCACAGTGAGTTGATGATCCCTCAGCGATTTTAAGATCGCATCGCGTTCTCTACTAACGGATAATTCTGGGTACTTCACTGGTAATACTGTCTGCATAATGAGCACAGTCAGCTGGCACCATTTTAGTTGAAAGTTCAAGTACTAAGCCCTTGTATAAAGCCTACTCAATGCTGCTGAGTTTTATGAAGAGTTTGCCGAGTTAAACTCTAACCGTTTGTAATAGCACCTCACTCCCTGTCATTCGGTATCAGCAGCTCAGATTGCAAAATAATATTATGGAAACGAAAAACAGAAGAAACTTCCTCAAGATGATGGGGGTTGCCGGCGCAGCTCTCTCATCCACATCAATCGCTAGTGCTCAAGGTAACCGCCCTTCCGGCTCCAAGTACATGGGTGATTTTGTCGCACCAAAGCTCGACAAAGTAAAGGTGGCTATCATCGGTTGTGGTGCACGTGGGGGCACACACTACGCTCACCTTCCAGCTATCGAAGGCACAGAAATCGTTGCTCTCTGTGACCTCTACCAAGACCTCGCTGAACGCGCTAAGAAAAAAGTTCTCGCTGCTGACGCTGAGCGCCACAAAAATGTGAAACTCTACACTGGTGACAAGCACGCATACAAGAAGATGCTTGCCGAAACCAAACCTGACCTCGTTTACGTCGTCACCCCTTGGGAATGGCACGCTCCTATGGCCATCGATTCCATGAATGCAGGTGCCCACGTCTGTGTCGAAGTACCACTCTGTGTCACTGTCAAAGAAGCTTGGGATATCATCGATGTCTCTGAAAAAACCGGCAAGCACTGCATGATGCTCGAAAACGTGAACTATGGCCGTGACGAACTTCTCTACCTCAACATGTGCCGCCAAGGCATTTTCGGTGAACTCCTCCACGGTGAAGCCGCATACATCCACGAACTTCGTGGCCAAATGAACCAGGTAGAACGTGGCACAGGAAGCTGGCGTACACCACATTACGCAAACCGTAATGGTAACCTCTACCCAACCCACGGACTCGGCCCAGTTGCCCAGTACATGAACCTCTCTCGTGGCGATGACAACTTCGGTCGCATCTCCTCGTTCTCCTCACCAGCTCTCGGCCGTAAACTTGCCGCCCAGAAGAACTTCCCAGCGGACCACAAGTGGAACAAACTCGACTGGAAAGGTGGCGACCTCAGCACCTCAATCATCAAGACAGTCCTCGGACGTACCCTCATGGTACAGTGGGATGAAACATCCCCACGCCCATACTCACGCCACAACCTTATCCAAGGTACTAAAGGCTGCGGTGCTGGCTTCCCAACACGCGTTGCTCTCGACTACGAAAAAGGCGATCTCCCAGAGGATGTCTTCAAGGTCATGGCGGGTAACAAGAAGCACACTAACTACCACCGCTGGACCCAAGGTGACCAACTCCAGGCACTCTACGAAGCTTGGGATCACCCACTCTACAAACGCATGGCTGCCGATGCCAAAAGAATGGGCGGTCACGGCGGCATGGACTTCATTATGAACTTCCGTGTGATCGAATGCCTCCGCAAAGGTGAACCACTCGACCAAAATGTCTACGAAGGCGCCTACTGGTCAGCTGTTGGCCCACTCTCCGAGGCATCAGTCGCCCAAGACGGAACATCCGTTGCATTCCCTGACTTCACACGTGGCAATTGGAAGAAAACCAAGCCACTCCCAATCGTCAGCTAGTCACCAAAGCTTCTTATCATAGAAGCCTAACTGACCACTAATCACTTAGACCTCTTGCATTTTTTTAAGTGCTGCGTAACATCCGCGACATTTGAAAACTATCACACTGGTCTTTCTAGCAATCTTTAGCTTGCCGTCCCTCCTTCTGGCGGCGGCAAGCCAAGATTCCCCTTCGCATCGCAAGTTACTCCTCGAGTCTGACCGCATCGTTTTCCTTGGCGACTCGATTACCTATAAAGGCGACTACGTCAGCAATTTTGAAACCTGGCTCAAAGCCCTCTACTCCAAGCGCAACTTCGATGTTGTCAACCTCGGTCTCCCATCCGAAACCGTGTCTGGACTCTCAGAAAATGGCCACGCCGGCGGAAAATTCCCTCGCCCAGACCTCTTCACACGTCTCGACTCCGTCCTCGAAAAAACCAAACCCGACCTCATCTTCGCTTGCTATGGGATGAACTGTGGGATCTACCAGCCGTTAGATGAACAACGCTTCCAAAAGTACAAAGACGGTATCAGCAAACTCAAAAAGAAAGCCGAAGAAAGCGGTGCTACCATCATATTTCTCACCCCCGCAACCTTCGACTCCAAGCGTAAGCCCAAGCAAGCCCACTATGCCGAAGTTCTCAATACCTACGCTGACTGGCTCGTCTCTCAGAGACAGAATGGATGGCTCGTCATCGATATCCATTCCCACATGCGGAATGCTCTCGATGAAGAACAAAAACAAAATCCCACCTTCACCTACCAAAAAGATGCCATCCACCCCAATAGCGCAGGCCACTGGGTCATGACTCAACCCATCATTCGTTGGTTCGGTGACATCCCAGCTTCTCAGTGCAGCTCCCCCAGTGACCTCTTGAGCTTCCACCACCTGCCCGCCAGCATCCACCCACTCGTCAAACAACGTATGCAAGTAAAACGTAATGCCTGGCTCTCCCACACCAAACACCAACGCCCAGGAATCAAACCTGGCCTCCCACTCGATCAAGCCAACGCAAAAGCCACTGAACTAACCAAGGAAATCACCCGTCTAGTCAAACTTACCACTCGCTAGTCAGATGCCTAATGCCCACATCCTTATCGTAGAAGACGAACAGTCGATCGCTGAAAACCTCATCTACGCACTCGAAACTGAAAACTTTACCACCACCCACCTCTCGGTAGGGGCTCAAGTCGTCGACACCCTCAAAACCAATGCGGTCGACTTCGTCGTGCTCGATGTCGGTCTCCCAGACATTCTCGGCTTCGAAGTCTGTAAACAAATCCGCACCTTCAGCAATGTCCCCATCCTCTTTCTCACCGCAAGAGACTCAGAAATCGATCACGTCCTCGGCCTAGAACTCGGTGCCGATGACTACGTCACCAAACCCTTCAGCCCCAGAGAACTTGCTGCACGCATTCGCGCCATTCTCCGACGCAGCGCCACCCCCCAAAAAACCACCACAAACCAATCCTCTCTCTTGCAACATGACCCTGAGGCCATGACCATTACTTGCCTCGGCAACCAACTCGACCTCACCGCCCACGAATACAAACTCCTCGCTACTTTCATCTCACACCCCGGACGCACTTTCACCCGAGACCAATTGCTCGAACACGCATGGGAAGACCCGGGATCCGCGATGGACCGTACTGTAGATGCACATATCAAATCCCTCCGCGCCAAACTCCGCGATGCCTCCGAACGTTGTGCCGACGTCATCCAAACCCGTCGAGGCCTAGGCTATTGCTACCACACCCCAGATGAAATTTGATATCACCGCACCCATGCGTATCACACGCATCGTCGTCTTTCTCGTCGTCTACATCACAGCCCTCGGATTCTATTCACTCTATCGCAATCTAACCGACAGCCTAGAAGCCCAAACTTTCCAAGCGACTGAGGAAGTCATGGTGGAAACTGCTCATATCTTCGCAGCCCATATTGAAACATTAGTCGATGACTCTAACTCTATAGACCCAGAGGCCCTCGCCCCCTCCTTCAATAAAGCTAAAAGACATGAATTCATTGCCGACATCTTCGGCCATGAAAAAACAACTATCGGACTCGGCTATTACCTAACCGACGATAAGGGCATTATCCTCTACGATTCAGACCGCCCAAACCGAATTGGCAAAGACTTCTCCGACTTCAACGACGTCCACCTCGCTCTCAAGGATGAATACGCAGTCCGTTCTTCTCGTGACGACGAAAGTAACTCAACAAGCTCAATTCTCTACGTCGCATCTCCAATAAAAAACTCCCAAGGCAACATCCTTGGTGTCCTCTCACTTTATAAACCCCAGAATGATGTCCGCCCGTTTATCGAAAGACGCCACCGCTCTATCCTCCTCGCTCTAGCCCTCATTGGCACAGGTATTGCCGCATTCACCATCGCTGTCTTCGTCTGGCTCTTCCGACCACTGGGGAAACTCACCGAATATGCCCGCGCCATCACACGTGGCGAACGGCCGCGCTACCCCAAACTCGGTAAAGGACGTGAGGCCAACACCCTCGGTAGAGCCCTCAGAGACATGCGCGCCTCGCTCGACGGCCGTCGCTATATGGAGCAATACACACAAATGCTCACCCACGAACTCAAAAGCCCCATCGCCGCCATCCAGGGAGCCTCTGAACTTCTTCAAGAAGAAATGCCCCCAGAACAACGCGCAAAATTCCTCGCCAATATTCGTCAAGAAACACAACGCTCTACCGATATTATCGACGGGCTCCTCAAACTCTCCCGGTTAGAGGCGAAAGACGCCCTCCTCCAACTCCACCCCATTGACCCACTCACCCTACTCAATGAGTCAGCCAAGTGCGTACAAGTGAGACTTACCCCAAAAAATCTCACTCTCCAAATCGAATCCCATGCCCATTCCCCACTCATGGGTGAAACCATGATGCTAGAAACCGCTATCATCAATTTGCTCGAAAACGCCATCGAATTCTCCCCCCACGCAAGCACCATACACCTCACCATCACAGAGTCAGAAAAAGACCACTCCATCAGCGTCCGCGACCACGGCCCCGGACTCGCTGACTTCGCCCAAGAAAGAGCCTTCGAGCATTTCTTCTCACTCAGAGAAAATGGAAAAGGGAGTGGTCTCGGACTCGTCTTTGTCAAAGAAGTCGCCAACCTCCACTCGGGTGAAGCCTCCCTCCATAACCACCCTGAAGGCGGAGCCATCGCCACCCTGATACTGCCAAAATCAGCATAAAAGCAGGTCGCCACAGCTAAATCTGGCTATTTTAACAGCCCTATTGGCGAATTTGCCTTTATTTCACCATTCTTGAAACAGAATTCTCCAGCTATGCTTAGAATAAGCGACACCACAATGAGGATACTCTCCTCAATCCCAACACAACTAAGCAATGGAATTTCTATCTACCACTACCCAGCCATGGCAACGCTTCAAAACACTTTTGCTCATGGCTACCCTCAGCTGCCACACCCCAGCCTGGGCTGCTCCACTTCTTGATCTCAAGCTCTCAAAGTCTCAATCCTCTCAACTCAAAGCCCAGCAGACGATGGACTTTGACAAAGACAACCATCTGATCTTTGAAAATGAGCAATGGGTAGAACTCGACCCCAAAATTGCACAATCACTAAAAGGCAAGGTCTTCAGCATCAGCGCCAAAGTTCGTATCGATTCTCCTGAACAATATGGTGGAATCCTCTCATACTCCCAAGATAATGGCAGCTACGAACGTGGATTTATTCTCGGGTACAATGGTAGCCGCTTCAGCTTTAAACTTTCCACCGGCGGCTCCTTAATTGGAGCGGTGGCTCCTCAAGCATTCGTGCTCGGTCAAACCTACCTACTCAATGCCACCTATGATGGAAAAATAGCCACCCTCTATGTCGATGGTAAAAAAGTAGCCAGCGCGTCTGCTCCTGGTGAAATAGCTCTACCCGACATTCCGACTCCCTTTGCAATCGGTGCCTATAAAGATAAAGATGAGTTTTTCCCACTCAATGGAAGAGTCGAGTCAATCAAGCTCGAAAACACCCTCCTCGACCCTAAGCAAATTGCCAAGGAAGTCGCAAAGACACAATTCCAGTTCGCAGTCCGTCCCTCCGTCAGTTTCATCGCCCCCGGCCAAGCCCTCGTAGAATGGGAATCTAGCCACCCAGGCAAGAGCATGATCAATCTCGGCCTCACCCGTGACCTCGGCACCGTCATCAAAAGTAACGCTGATGGAAATTCCCACTCCGTCATCCTTAAAGACCTCGAGCCTGCCTCAGTCTACCACTACCGCATCGCGGTCAACGACAAGGGAAACCGTCGACTCAGCCCCCCGATGAGCTTCGACACCACCATGAATTACATGCCACCCCTGGCTAATCCCCACTCAGACTTCACTCCAAGTGATAAAGAAACCAAAGCCGTCAACTTCGTCGTCAGTAAACTCGGCGCACACGCATCTGGCCATGCATTGATCATGGGAGGAGTCGATGGCAAACTCGCCTACGAACTCGCGCGCCAAACCAGACTCATCGTCACCATTCTCGAACCTGATGCCCAGCGCGCCGAATCACTCAAACAAGCACTCGCAAAAACTGGAGTTTACGGAACCCGTGTCACGGTCATGCACGTACCCGGCCCCAAACTCCCTCTCGGCTCATGCTTTGCCAACCTCGTGCTCTCCGAATACACCCTCGCGGGAAAAAAACTCCCCTACAACAAAGAAGAAATAAAGCGTGTCACTCGCCCAGCTGGTGGCATGGTCGTCACCCGCGGATTCAGCTACACGCGCCCCGCTCTCAAAGGCGCCGGAGACTGGACCCACCAATACGGCAATGCAGCTAATACCTCATTTGTTGATGAAGAACTCGCCGGCATCGATCAACAACAAGAAACCACCCTCCAGTGGATCGGACGCCCAGGTGCCGACTTCGGTATCGACCGCCAAAACCGCATCTCCTCACCACTCGCCATCAACGGCCACACCTTCCTCCAAGGACTCAATCGCGTCGTCGGACTAGACGCCTACAATGGACAAATCCTCTGGTCGAAGGAAATCCCTGACCTCAGACGCATGAATGTCCCCCACGATTCAGCAAATTGGTGCGCCGATAAAAAACATATCTACATGGCTGTCGCAGACCGCGCCTGGGTCATTGACTCCACAACCGGTGAACGCGTCGCCAATCTTAAGCTCACAGCCTCAGAACGCGATACCCACGACTGGGGATTCATCGCCAATGATCAGAAAGTCATCATCGGCTCCACTGTGCCAAAAGGTGCCCACTTCAATGACTTCTGGGGCGGTGACAAGTGGTACGATAAAGCTGGTAGTAAACAAGCAACCACACAAATTGTCAGTGACAAACTCTTCGCATACGCAAAATCCGGCTACAAAGGACTCTGGGCATACGGAAAAGGCCTCATCGTCAATTCCACCATCACACTCGACCAAAACCGACTCTACTTCGTCGAATGTACAAACCCTGATATCAAAGCGGACTCTAACGGCCGCGTCTCCGATAACCGACTCTGGATCGATGCCAAAGTCGTCTGCCTAAATGCCACTACCGGAAAACGCCTCTGGCATGCAGACCTCCCGAAGTTTGACAACGTCACTGCTGAGCACGGATTCCTCCAGTCACTTTATGGCCAAATGACACAAAATGGCTACCTCCTCGTCGGCTCAGAAGGTCTCCTCAATGCAGAAAAAAAATACGCCCGCCGCGGCCAGTTCGTCTACTTCCAATTCGATGACCGAGGTAAACTCGCCTGGCGTGAACAAAACCCATGGGCCCACGACCACCACGGCGCACACATGGTGCACCCACTCGTCTTCGATGACGAAATCTACGTCTACCCCAATGTCGTCTCAGTCAATTCAGGCAAAACTCTCAGCACCAAAATGAGCGGGCGCTCAGGTTGCCCAACTATCGTAGGCTTTAAAAATGGCATCCTCCAACGCGCCAACCCGCGCGTACTCGCTATCTGGTCGAAAGAAACAAAAAAGAACACAGGCTGGAGCAGACTCCGCCCCTCCTGCTGGCTTAATTTCCTCCCCTCCCAAGGCATGATCATCATGTCAGAGGGCGGCGGTGGGTGTTCCTGCGGTGGGTGGATCGAAACCTCCGTCTCCTTCATCCCACTCGAGCACACCCGATAAGCTACCATTTTTACACTCTAACACACCTCGACTATGAAACTTTCTAACGCATTTTTCGCCACTATCACAGCGTGTAGTATCCTCGCACACGCCGACGACTGGCCCACATACCGTCGCGATAACGCACGATCCGGAGACACCAAAGAATCCCTCAACATTCCACTCACCCAAGCTTGGACGATCCAAAACCAAGCCCCACAACAAGCCTGGACTGGCCCAGCAAAATGGGACGCCTACGCCGGCAATGACGGCCTCCAATCAATGCGAAACTTTGACCCCTGTTACTTTGTCACCACATCTAAGGGGAAAGCCTACTTCGCTTCCTCCGCTGACAATGGCGTCCATTGTATTGACCCTAACAATGGTAAGAACCACTGGAGCTTCTTTGCCGATGCCGCCGTGCGCTTCCCCCCCACACTCCATAATGGCCTTGCGATTTTTGGTTCCGATGACGGTTTTGTCTACGCGCTCCATGCTGCCTCTGGCTCCCTCAAATGGAAATTTCTAGCCGCCCCTAAGGATCAAAAAATCCCCAGTAACGGCAAACTCATCTCCCTCCACCCCGTCCGTACCGCCGTGCTCGTACACCAAAACCAAGCCTTCTTTGGTGCCTCACTCGTCCCTTGGGAGAAGTCCTACCTCCACAGCATCGATGCCGAATCCGGCAAACCAAATGCCAAAGGCTTTAAAAAAGAATTCCACGATCTCACCTTCCAAGGTGCCATGCTCACCAATGGTGAACGCCTCTACGTACCTCAGGGCCGAACCGTGCCACTCGTCTTCTCAGCAAGCGATGGAAAACGACTCGGCCAAGTCTCACAAGCTGGTGGAACTTTCGCCATATTAGATGCAGAAGGTAACTTCTTCGCCGGCCCGCAAAACCAACGCGAGCGCAATGAACAAATGCGCGCCTTCACTCCGGACAACTCACGCGTTGCCACCTTTAATAATACCAACCGACTCGTCGTGAGCGGCTCCACTGCCTTCCTCCACTCAGGTAATGCTCTCAAAGCATTCGACATGAAAAAAAATAACGAGCTCATGGCACAAATCCAACCGCTCGATTCCGAACTCAACTCACTCAATAAAGAAATTAAGAAAAAACCTAACGACGCAGCCCTCAAAGAACGTAAAAAAGCGATCCAAACCGAACTCGATAAATTGCGTAAACAAATCGAGACCTGCTGGCTTTGGGAACAAAATGGCCCAGTCCCACTCGACCTGATCACCACTCCCGAAACTATCGTGGCCGGCTACCCATCTAAAGTCGCGATCCTATCCCGCAGCGACGGCTCCGAGATCTGGCAAGCTCCTATCAAAGGGAAGGTGCACGGACTCACAATTTCCAATGGCATTCTCTATGTTTCAACAGACCGTGGTGCCATTCACGCATTCAAATCTAACTAGCCACCATGACTCGCAAAGCGCTCAAGTTTTTCACCACCCTGCTCACCCTAGCTGGGATAGCATATGCCTGCCAAGTCCCCGTCTTTCGCTACGCTCTAGAACGCTGGGAAACTGACAAGTACGCCCTCTACCTCGTCACCCCGAAACCACTCAGCGCCGAACAAACCCAACTCGCTGAAAAAATTATCGCCGCCCAAGACACCACAAATTTTGAGCTTAACAGCATCGTCTTAGAAGGTCTCAGCGAACGCGAACTTTGGCAACTACCAGAGATAGACACCTCTATCACTGAACCCACACTCATGCTTTTTGCCCCCGCAAAAACACAACAAACTAAACCACTTTATACCACCAGCTTTACCGGATCTGGCTTCCAACAGCTCGTCACATCCCCAGTCCGTAAGCAACTTGTCAAAAAACTCATCGCAGGTACCTCATGCATCTGGATCGTTATTCATAATAACAAACCCCAAGAGGCTCTCGCCATCCAACAAGACCTCGACAAACACCTCGCAAAAATTGAAACCAAAATCGAAATTGCAGACGCCGTCGTCGAAACCGATGAACGTCACACCATCGACGACAGCACCGACCTCGATGACGTGCTGCGCTCATCCATCCCACTGAAAATAGAATTTGGCTCCCTTATCCTCGACGCAAATGACCCTGCCGAAGCCGCTTTCCTAGCCACACTCTTTCCCTCTGGAGTCGATGCAGTCAAAGACACATCCGTGCTTGTCCCCATCTTCGGACGCGGTCGCTTCCTCGCTCCCCTACCAGCCGACAAAGTCAGCTATGATACCCTTCTCAATGGTTGCCAATACCTTTGCGGAGCCTGCTCCTGCCAAGTGAAAGAACAAAACCCCGGCGCTGACCTCCTTATCCAAGAAGACTGGGCCAAATACCTCACTGCCGGCCTCGCCGTCGTAGACAAAGAACTCCCCCCACTGAGTGGAGTCGCCGAAATTACCGACCAAAATGCACCAAGCGCCACCCCTGCAAGCCCAGAACAACTCGCCAACCAGCCCGAATCCAAACCTGAGACCACTCATACCATGCTCATCACTCTAGCAGCTCTCGTCCTCCTCGGTCTCATCGGCGGCAGCATCTTCATTCTTCGCAAATCATCACAGTGAAAATACACCAACTCATCCTCAAAGAGCTCAAACTACGTAAGCTCGGAGCTTCGCTCTCTATCCTCACCATTGTCATCGCTCTGACATCCATCATTGCCGCGCTCCACGCCATGCGTCAGTTCGATATTGAAACCCAAACACAACTCGGCGCTCTTACCCAACAAACCGATGCCCGGGTCAAAAAAATGAACGACCAAATCCGAAAAACCATGAAAGGTCTCGGGTTCAATGTCCACATCTATCCATCCCAACAAGACCTCAGTGAAGTCTACGCGAATGGCTATGCGTCTAACACCATGCCTTATAACTATGTAGAACGTCTCGCTGAATCTCCCATTGTAACCATCAACCACCTCCTCCCTCAATTATCGCGCCGCACGCTCTGGAAAGAACAAAACCGTGAAATCATGCTCATCGGAGTCGACGGCCAGGTCCCCATTTCCCACCGTGACCCTAAGAAGCCCATCATGTCTCCAGTAAAACCAGGACAAGCAGTCATAGGCTCCGAACTCGCCACCCAGCTAAATCTAAAAAAAGGACAAACCATCACGCTCAATGATTATCCCTACACTGTTAGTAAGGTCCACCCACAACGCGGCAATATCGACGACATCACTGTCTGGGTCCCACTCGCAGATGTACAAGCCATGCTCAACCTTCCAGACCAAATCAACTCCATCCTCGCTCTCGGCTGCAATTGCGCTTCAGTCGATCGCCTCGGTGAAATCCGCGCAGAACTTAGCAAAGTCATCCCAAATACCAAAATTATCGAAGTCGAAAGCAAAGCTCTCGCTAGAGCGGAAGCTCGTAATAAAGTCAAAGCCGATTCCCAACTCGCTAAAAAACAATTGCTCGAAACTCGCGACGCCGCTCGCCAAAGCAGAGAGAACTTCCTCACCCTACTGAGCCCGCTCATCTTGCTAGCCTCTCTCATTGGCCTCTTCACCCTCAGCCTCTTCAATGTCAGAGAACGAAAAAGTGAAATCGGCACCTTGCTATCCATGGGAGTTCACAGCTCAAAACTCTTTGCCCTCTTTCTCGGACGTGCTTGCATCATCGGAATCGCAGGTTCCTTGATCACAGCTATTCTCATTGCTTGCCTGTCCTATCCACTCTCCCAGTATTGGCTCTATCTACTCATTGCCCCAGCACTTACTCTAACCGCTTCTTGGCTCCCAACCCTAACAGCTCTCAGCCAAGACCCAGTCACCATCCTAAAACAAGACTGATGCTCTCAATCCAATCTATAACAAAACAATACCCTAGCACTTCCAACCCAGTGCTAGCTCTAAATGATGTCAGCTTCAGTGCTGAGCCCGGTGAGATGCTTGTCATCACCGGCCGCAGCGGTAGTGGCAAATCCACCTTGCTCAATATCCTCGCTGGCCTACTAACACCTAGCTCAGGCGATTACTCACTCGACGGTACCGCACCATTCTCCTTGAGCAAATCAGCCCGCAATGCTTGGCGTGCCTCACACTTAGGCATTCTCTACCCAGACTTCCGCCTCCTCCCCTACCTCAATGTCGCGGAAAATATCATCACGCCATCTCTAGAACTCCAGCTGCCAAACACCGAAATCAAACACCGATGTGCTGAACTCATGCAGGACTTCGATATCACCTCACGTCACGACCATCTGCCAGCTGCCCTGAGCTCAGGTGAACAACAAAGAACTGCCCTCGCAAGAGCCCTCTTCGCTCACCCTAAACTCATCGTCGCCGATGAACCCACCGGTAACCTCGATGAAACCAATAGTAATCACATCATCGAAACACTCAAAAACTATGCGAATGCAGGAAACTACGTTATCCTTGCCACTCACGACCCAATCGCAATCGATCATGCCGATCGAACACTCCATCTAGATAACGGTAAACTCATCTAACTATGCGCATCCTTCTCCAAGGCCAACTCGCCGTAACCTCAGGAACTCACGCCATCGAGCATCAGATTGATTCCCCCACCACTCTCGAATCCTTGATTCTGCTCACAGCCCAACAACTCCCAGAAGCAGCACGTGACCTCCTGATCACCCCTCAAAAACAAATCCGCTCCAGCCTCTTTGTGGCAGTCGACGGTACCCACCAACGCGATTACTCCACTCAGCTGAGCCCAAACACCTCAGAAATCATGCTCATGCCACCAATGGCCGGTGGATAAAATGACCAACCCTACTATCCTTCTTTTTCGTGTTAGAACAAATCGACAAAGACATCTACGCTTGGCAACTCAATGTCCCTAACTTCGGGGAAGCCAGCCAAGAGACTCTCCGAAACTCCACTGCTCTTGTCTCAAGAGTCGGCGGTCTCGGCGGCCCCCTCGCTCAGTCACTCGCCGCAGCAGGCTTCGGTAAAATTATCCTCGCCCACGGTGGAAACCTCAGACATGACGACCTCAATCGCCAAATCCTCATGCATCACGATGGCCTTGGCAAAAACCGCGCTCGCCAAGCCGCTGCTACCATCCAACGCTTTAACCCACGGATCGAAACTCTCGCCGTAGATTCTAACATCACGCCCGACAACGCCGCCGAACTCGTCTCCCAAGCTGATATCGTTTTCTCATGCGCCCCACTCTTTGAAGAACGCCTCCTGATGAACCAAGAGGCCGTCCGACAAAATAAGTTCTTCGTCGACAGCGCTATGTTCAACCTCGAAGGACAAGTCCTCCCTGTCGTCCCTAACCAATCAGCATGCCTCGCTTGCATTGTCCCCGAACCTCCTGCTGGGTGGAAACGCCGCTTCCCTGTCATTGGTGCCCTCTCTGCAATGATCGCTCAAATGGGCGTTCTCGAAGGAATCAAATTACTCACCAATGTCCTTCCCCCCCAAACCAATACCCTCATGCACTACTCCTCACTCGAGGCACAACTCCGTAAAATCTCAATCAGTCGAAACCCGACCTGCCCACACTGTGGCTCACCACCTGCATGAAAAAACCAATTGCCATCGTCGTAGCTCTTATCGCTATCCTCGCACTCTGTTACCTCGCACTCCAAAAACGAGGATCTAACGAATTTGCCGACTTCAACCCCAACGAGGAGCTCACCCTCTATTGCGCTGCTGGAATACGTAAACCTATCAGCAAAATCATAGACCAGTACTCCGCTGAAACTGGTCGCAAAGTCAATGTCATCTACAATGGCTCCGGAGCCCTGCTCTCTCAAATCCAACTAGGAAAAGGTGACCTCTATCTCCCCGCTAACATCTCCTACGTGAGAGAAGCTCAAAATAAAAACCTCGCCAGCGAATTCATTCCCCTCGCATACCTCACCGCCAAAATCATCGTCCATAAAGAAAATACCTCCATCCAGTCCTTCGAAGACCTCACAAAACCCGGAGTGCGTATCTCCTTTGCTGATGAATCCGCTGCAATCGGAAAATTCACCCGTAAAGTTCTCAAAGCCAACGGACTCTTCGAAAAAATCGAACCTAACATCACGGTCACCAAACCCACTGTGAATAACATTATCGAAGATGTCTCACTCGGTAGCGCTGACGCTACCATCGCCTGGGATGCCGTCGCTAAAAACTTCCCTGAACTCCGCACTATCGATGTACCTGCCTTCAACGCAAAAAAACGTGAAGCCTGCATCACCCTGCTGAATACTTCTAAAAATACCAGCAAGGCACTCCACCTCGCCCGTTACATCGCCGCCAAAGATAAAGGTCTCGAAATCTTTAAACAAAGCGGATTCGAAACCGTCTCCACCTCTGACGCTTGGGCTGATGTCCCAGAGCTCCTCATCTTTTCTGGATCCATGCTCAAGCCCGCTATCGGTGACCGAATCCTAGAATTTGAAAAACGTGAAGGCTGCCGCATCTCCACAGTCTACGAAGGCTGTGGTACCCTCGTAAGCCAAATGGAAGCCGGAGCAAAACCCTCATTTTACTTCTCCTGCGATCAAACCTTCCTCGACCGCGTCCAAGATCGCTTCTCCAGCGGCACTACCGTCACAAAAAATGAAATCGTCCTCCTCGTTCCAAAAGGAAATCCAAAACAACTTAGCTCACTCGAAAAACTTGTCTCGCAAAAAGCTAAAGTAGGTATCGCCCATCCAACAAAATCTGCACTCGGTGCTCTCACGCATCAAATGCTAGACAATGCCAACCTCCTTAAAGCTCTTCAGGAATCTAGCAATATCGTCCTACTCGCAAGCAAAGGCGATGAACTTGTCACCCAGATGCAAGCCAATGCCTTGGATGCCGCCCTGCTCTACCGCAGCAATGCCATGGCAACTCCCTCCATTATGGAAAACTGCGAAATCATTGCCCTAGACCGCCCAGACGCCGTCGCCACACAACCCTATGCCACAGCTATAGACACCCCATACCCTCGCCAGTTAGAACGGCTCGGGGAATTCCTCACCAACGCCGATGGCAAAAAGAACTTCCTTAAGCATGGCTTCTCATGGGAAAAAGAGTAAGCGATACCGCACCCATGGGCACTCAATCCACGCATAACAAGCCTCTCAAATCCGATGTCCCCTTCCTCACCGGACTCTTCGGCTTTACTCTACTCTATGTACTGCTGATCGCATTGCTCGTTGTTGCCAATGCCAGCTACATCACTTGGGAGAACATCTCCGATGCCGTCCGTAGCAATGCCATCCAACAATCCCTATCTCTAACCTTCCTAACCTGTACCGTCACAGCGATCCTCTCAGTCTTCTTTGCCGTTCCCATCGGCTACTCTCTCTCACGTTTTAAATTTCGTGGCCGCACATTGTTGGATACTATCCTGGATATCCCCATCATCCTCCCTCCACTCGTTGTTGGCCTCAGCCTCTTGATCCTCTTCAATTCATTTCCGGCTCGCGATAGCTCACTCGAAAATTGGCTCAATGCACATGGCATCCATGTCACCTTCCATATCCCTGCTATCATACTAGCCCAATTTACAGTAGCTGCCGCCTTTGCTGTGCGTAGTATGAAAAACACCTTCGACCAAATCTCACCTCGCGCTGAAATGGTTGCACTCACGCTCGGCTGCAATAAATCTCAAGCCTTCTGGCGTGTGACCCTCCCTCAGGCTGGTAGAGGAATCCTCTCAGCAGGTGTCCTCGCTTGGGCCCGCGCCCTTGGTGAGTTTGGCCCCATCCTTGTATTTGCAGGAGCCACCCGGGGCCGAACTGAGGTCCTTGCCACTTCCGTCTTCTTAGAAATAAATATCGGCAACCTCGGTGGCGCAGCGGCCGTATCTCTCATCCTCATTACCCTCGCCATTACTACCATCCTTATCATCCGTATCGCCGGTGATAGAAAATAACTCATCATCCCGTGCTAACAGTTTCAAACCTCACTATCCAATCAGGCTCCTTCCAATTGAATGATGTCAATTTCGAAGTCGCTAATGGCGCCTGTGTCGCACTCATGGGAACCTCTGGTTCTGGTAAAACCACCCTCATGGAAGCTATTTGTGGCCTGCGCCAAGTGACTCAAGGCTCCATCACCCTTGACCAAATAAATATTACCTACCTCCGGCCCGGTGAACGACAAGTCGCTCTCGTCCCTCAGGACAACGTCCTCTTCCCCCATCTCACCGTCCGCCAACATCTCTCATTCGGCCCAGAAATCCAACGCTGGTCCACCACTGACATCGCCAAACGCGTCGAAACTCTAGCCAATGAGTTGGGAATTTCACACCTGTTAGATAGAAAACCCACAATGCTGTCAGGAGGAGAATCGAAACGTGTCGCCCTTGGTAGAGCTCTCGCCACTCGCCCCAAGCTCCTCTGCCTAGATGAAGCTCTCACTGGTCTCGATGACTCCACCCATAGCGAAATTCTCGAGCTACTCCAACATACAATCTCCTCAGAACAAATCACCACCCTCCATATCACCCATTCATTGCGCGAGGCTCAAGAGCTCGCTCAAGAAGTCATTCACATCTCTGAAATCAGCCAACCCCTCTCACACTAAACTAGGGAAACAACGCTGTATTGCAGAGTCCACAGGCGCTTCAAACTTCATTCTCTCACCACTCACTGGATGATCAATCTCAAGACTCTTCGCCTGTAAAAGCATCCTCGAGCCCGTACCTAAAAGGCTTCCTAGCGTATCAGACACCTCCACCCCTGCGTAGCGATAATCTCCTATAATGGGCATGCCATCCCCTAGCAAATGACGGCGGATTTGATGAAATCGTCCCGTGTGAGGAATAGCCTCAAGCAAAGAAACCTTACGACTCCCCCTTCCTTCTAACTGAGGATGTTCATACCTTTGAAGTACCTGAAAACTCGTATGCGCTACTTTAGCTTCGCTTCCATCCCCCTTGCTGAGAGCCTCTCTATTTTCCCACTTCTCACACTCAGGGTCGGCATGGACCACTGCCCAATACCTTTTCTCAAATTCATGATGCTCCAAAGCCTTGTGTAATTGATGAGCTACTTTTTTCTCCAAGCCCATCAAAAGCACACCTGATGTTGGCCGATCCAGCCGATGGATGGTATGCACCCGTTGGCCAATCTGATCCCTCAATATCTTCATCGCTACCAAATCCCCTTCCTGAGGCTCCCTCGCAGGATGAACGAGATAACCAGCTGGCTTATCAATAACCACTAACCACTCGTCCTGATAAATGATAGATAAAGGTGGATACATAGCACTCACGTCACTGAAAGCACCAAAGAGTGTCCCTCCAGTCAATGCTCATTGCTACTATCTCAATGACTCTAACCGAGCTACCTTCTACTACGACGCGTACTGTCAACCTCACCATCGCGGTCCTTGTCCACACCTTTCGGGACATTGCTCGTATAACGAACTCCCAAACGTCGCGCCTCAACCATGTGCTGACTGTAATGCTTCGGCTTTTCAGTCTCAGCAAAACGCGTGTTCGCTCTCAGCAATACTGCCCGAATCTGCGCCGCATTCGCATCGAGTGGTAAATAAGCCACCACTTCCCCCTTCAAACCAAATACATCTGGATCAATCACAAAGTGTCCCGTCTTATGCTGAACCTTCTCCACCGCTTTCTCCCAGCCAGCATCAGAATTTCCAGCGGTGTCGTAATGAAACTTCCCCATTACCGAAGTACTTGCCGCCACACCTTCTAACTTTTCTCGTAAGCCCTTGCGCTGTTGCTCTGGAGCGACTGTGAAAACGAGTAACCTCTGGTCCGCAGCACTCACATTCAATGCTTGCTTAAAACTATAAAAATCCGGTAACTCAGCACTTCCCCCTCTCGCTGGATAGGCTGATACAATTTTGCCCATCTCAGCGAGAACCTTTTCTAAACTCTCCTCACCACGTGCCCCGAAACTCATACTCGGAGAGCGACTCCCCCGGCATAAAGCCCGCTCGCCATCTGGCGACAAAATGACAAAAGCGGTATTCGCAAGCTTACCATTCAGATGCTTTCGTACCATCTCTTGGTTCGCCTCACTCTCATAAGTCTCTAATCGCACACAGACAAATTTCCTTGAGAGCTCAATAAATGCTTTCTTTGCGAACAAACTGTTCTGCTGTCTCGTGTAGCCTGGTCAAAACACCCCTGAAACATCCCGTACCTGACAGGCGGCAGCCATAAAAAAAAGTGGGCGGTTGCTCCGCTTTGACTCCTTGAGTGCCTCCTCCCATGTCGCATGCCACACCACCCCTTCCTCACCAATCCGCAGCTGAGAGACCCCAATAGGCTCCAACGTCCGACTTCGCCCCTCGCGCCCCTGTGCATGCAAAATGCTACCCATTCCCAGAAAAACTGCTGCCACCGTGATGAATCCTTGTCTCATACATAATCAAACCCCCAAGCGCACAATCCGTTGCATAAAAAACACAAAATGCTGAACCGTGACCCATCATCCAAGGACGGAGCACGAGACCTCACATTTCACTTAACGCAACACAATCTCCTAATAAATTCAATTTACGCAATCACGATTTTACGATTGAATGCGCGCGAGATTCACTCACCCCCCACAATATAGAGAAATTAAGATTATGGCTGAAAACTATTTCAACACACTCCCGCTGCGCCGCAAGATCGCAGAACTTGGCGACTGCCACTTCATGGAAGCATCCGAATTCGCGCGTGGCACTGAAGCTGCTCAAGGCAAAAAGATCGTCATCGTAGGCTGTGGCGCTCAGGGCCTCAACCAAGGTCTCAACATGCGTGACTCCGGTCTCGACGTCTCATACGCTCTCCGCGACGCCGCTATCGCAGAAAAGCGTCAATCTTTCCTCAACGCTTCCGAGAACGGTTTCGCAGTTGGCACATACGAAGAAATGCTTCCTACAGCTGACATCGTAATGAACCTCGCGCCTGATAAGCAGCACACTTCCGTAGTGGAAACTGTAATTCCTCACATGAAGGAAGGCGCTACTTTCTCCTACGCACACGGCTTCAACATCGTTGAAGAAGGCACACAGATCCGTAAGGACCTCACCGTCATCATGGTGGCTCCTAAGTCCCCAGGTTCTGAAGTGCGCGAGGAATACAAGCGCGGCTTCGGTGTACCAACACTCATTTCTTGCCACGTTGAAAACGACCCAACTGGCGAAGGCATCGAGATCGCTAAGGCTCTCTGTGTGGCTCAAGGTGGTCACCACGCTGGCGTACTTAACTCCTCATTCGTTGCTGAAGTGAAGTCTGACCTCATGGGTGAGCAGACCATCCTCTGTGGTCTCCTCCAGGCTGGTTCCATCCTTTGCTTCGACAAGATGGTGAAAGAAGGCATCGAAGAAGGCTACGCATCTAAGCTTATCCAGTTCGGTTGGGAAACCATCACTGAAGCGCTTAAGCACGGTGGTATCACTAACATGATGGACCGCCTTTCTAACCCAGCGAAGATCGTTGCGTACAGCCTCTCTGAAGAGCTCAAGGACATCATGCGCCCACTCTTCTACAAGCACATGGACGACATCATCTCTGGTGAGTTCTCCTCCACCATGATGGCTGACTGGGCAAACGACGACATCAACCTCCTCACTTGGCGTAAGGAAACTGGTGAGACAGCATTCGAGAAGTCCACCGCTGCTGGTGAAATTTCTGAGCAAGAATACTTCGACAATGGCATCGTCATGGTAGCAATGGTCAAAGCTGGCGTAGAGCTCGCATTCGAAGCCATGGTTGATTCCGGCATCCAGCCTGAGTCCGCTTACTACGAGTCTCTCCACGAAACTCCACTCATCGCGAACACCATCGCACGTAAGAAGCTCTTCGAAATGAACCGCATTATCTCCGACACAGCTGAGTACGGTTGCTACCTCTTCTCACACGCTGCTGTGCCACTTCTTAAAGACTTCATCGCAGACATCGACACAGATGTTATCGGTAAAGGCCTTAGCTCCACTGACACCGCTGTCGACAACCGCCTCCTCGTAGACGTGAACTACAATATCCGTAATCACGAAGTCGAAGAAATCGGTGAAATCCTCCGTGAGTCCATGGCTAACATGAAGGCCATTGTCTAATTTCTAATTAGCATAGTCACACTTTTCAAAGAGCGCAGAGTGCCCGTCACTCCGCGCTCTTTTTTATTACAGGTATACAACTCCCTTGACCATACTCATGGGCAGGGACGCTTGTCCCCAGTCGTCCGATGGTGCACGCATTTCTAAAAACCCTCCCCCACTTCACACATCCGCATCACTCCTATCTGCCCCACAAATCCTCAAGGAGGGAAAACACCTCGACTTAGCTGTGATACGAAGAAACCGAGGGTTCCCACAACTCCTAGCACCCTAGGTTTCCGTAAAACGTAACACCTAAATCGTAAAACGACCCAATCCGATACATCCCCACAAAAAATGCTATGAGAGCGCTACGATTTGCGTATGGTCATTAACAATTCCTAACATTCAGGTTCCCGTTACCTATCATGTCACTTTCTGTCGAATCATTCATCACCCGTTGGTCCCAATCTGGAGGCTCTGAGCGCTCCAACTACCAGAACTTCCTCGCCGAACTCTGCGATATCCTCGAAGTCGAGCGCCCCGCACCGGCCACGGAGGACAATGAGGAAAACAACTACATCTTCGACCGTTCCTTCACCCGCACGGACAAAGACGGCAAAAGCACCACCGTCTACCTAGACCTTTACAAGCGCGGCCACTTCGTCCTCGAAACCAAGCAAGGCTCGAATGAATCTGGCGGAAAAGTTGGCCACGGCAAACGCGGCACCAAAGGCTGGGACAAAGCCCTCGATAAAGCCTACCACCAAGCCCGCGACTACATCCAAGACCTCCCCTCAGAGCACGGCCGCCCACCCTTCCTCATCGTGGCAGATGTCGGCCATTGCTTTGACATCTATGCAGAATTCACCGGCACCGGTGGCAACTACCTCGCCTTCCCCACACCTGCAAAGCGCCGTATTTTCCTAGAAGATCTGAAAGCCCCAGAGACCCGCGCCCTCCTGCGCAGCATCTGGAGTGATCCACACGCGCTCGATCCCTCCAAGCACGCCGCCAAGGTCACCCGCAAGGTAGCAGACACCCTCGCCCAGCTCGCCACCTCCTTGGAGAAAGAAGGTCACCCACCGCAGACCATCGCCACCTTCCTGCAGCGCATCCTCTTCACCCTCTTCGCAGAAGACGTAGGCCTACTCCCAGAAAAAGCCTTCGAAGACCTCCTCATCAGCATCAAGGACAAGCCGCAGGGTTTCCCAGTCATGGCGCAGGCATTGTGGAAAGAAATGGCCACGGGCACCGAGTTCTCTACCATCCTCCACAAGGAAATCGCCTACTTCAATGGCGGCCTCTTCGATTCCCCCACCGCACTACCACTCACCACCGAGCAGATCGAACTCATTCTCCACGCTGCCAAGCAAGACTGGAAAGAAGTGGAACCCGCCATCTTCGGCACCCTCCTCGAACGCGCCCTCGACCCACGCGAGCGCCACAAGCTAGGCGCCCACTACACCCCGCGTTCCTACGTAGACCGACTCATCGAGCCCGCCCTCATGCAGCCGCTGCGCCAGCAATGGGAAGCCGTGAAAACCGCCGCCGCCCTCTACCACGAGGCAGACCACGATGACAAGGCCATTGCAGAGATCGAATCCTTCCACCAGTCGCTCTGCCACACCCGCGTGCTCGACCCCGCCTGTGGCTCTGGAAACTTCCTCTATGTCGCCCTCGCCCGCATGAAGGAACTCGAGGCTGAGGTGCTCGAGCTCCTCGACTCCCTCGGTGGCCACCGCACCCTCGAAATGGATTCCTTCAAAGTCCGCCCCGACCAATTCCTCGGCCTCGAGATCAACGAACGCGCCTGCGCCATCGCCCAACTCGTCCTCTGGATTGGCTACTTCCAGTGGCACCACAAGACCACCGGCAAGGCCGACACCAATGACCGCCCACTCCTCCCCAAGCAACAAACTATCATCCACCAAGATGCCGTCCTAGAATACGACGAACGGGTTCCTAGGAAAGATCCTGAGACTGGAGAATTCCTCACCATCTGGGATGGCCACAGCACCAAACCCCACCCAGTCACGGGCAAGGAAGTACCAGACGAGTCCGCCCGCAAGCCACTCTACGACTACATCAACCCACGCCGCACCGAGTGGCCAGAGGCCGACTACATCATCGGCAATCCCCCGTTCCTTGGAAACAAGCGCATGCGCGACGGACTGGGCGACGGCTACGTCGACGCCCTCCGCCTCGCCTGGAAAAAGCACAAGCCTGATTCCTGGGACTTTGTGATGTATTGGTGGCACCAGGCCGCCGAGCTCGTCCGCGACGGCAAGGCCAAGCAATTCGGCTTCATCACCACCAACTCCATCCACCAAACCTTCAACCGCCGCTGCCTCGAAGCCTTCCTCAATAACGACAAGAAACCTGTCTCTATCACCTTCGCCATTCCCGATCATCCGTGGGTGGACTCTACGGATGGCGCATCTGTTAGAATTGCAATGACCGTTGCTAGAACTAGCAAATGTGAAGGAAATCTCTCCAAAGTTGTAAAAGAAGAAAAGCTAATCGGTGATGAACATTTGATTCAGATCGAATCTAACTTTGGCCATATTTTTGCGAATCTTAAAACTGGTGCAAATCTCTCATCCTCTGAAGATCTTCTTTCTAATGAGTCTCTAGCAAGTCAAGGGGCAAACCCACTAGGTTTAGGCTTCAGACTATCACAAGATCAGTTATCTGAACTGAACATTTGTAGCTCCAAGTTGACCGAAAACCTAAAACCTTACGTAATAGGTCGAGATCTTGTCCAAAAAAATATGCCTAAGTGGGTAATCGATTTTTCAGGTCTAAGTGAAGACGAAGCAGCCAAATCAAACCCATTGCTCTACAACCACATACTCACAAACGTTAAACCAGAACGGTCTTTGAACAGGCGTGAAAGTAGACGTGAGAAATGGTGGTTGTTCGGAGAAAACGCACCAATGTTCCGACGAACATCCGTAGGTCTCAAAAGATACATAGCTACATGCCGCACAGCCAAACATCGACTCTTTAGTTTTTTAGATGCCCTAACGATACCCGATGCCAAGGTCGTCGCAATCTCTATAGAGCAAGTAGCTCACTTTAGTGTATTATCGAGCTCAGTTCATACTTCATGGGCCGAGCATATTGGAGTTCGTATGGGTATGGGTAATGACCTCAATTATAACCATGCCGATTGCTTCAACAAATTCCCCTTCCCCGATCTCGACGACAAACCAGCCCTCAAAGAAACTTTACGCACACTCGGCGAACAGCTCGATGCCCACCGCAAGGCGCGCCAGACCAAGCACCCCGACCTCACCCTCACGGGCATTTACAACGTGCTCGAAAAACTCCGCAAAGGCGAGCCGCTCACTGACAAAGAAAAAGTTACACACAACAAAGGCTTAGTCACCCTGCTCAAACAAGTCCACGACGACATCGACCGCGCCGTGCTCCAAGCCTACGACTGGGACGATCTCATCACCGTTACTCCCATCGCGGACACCCTCGCCCAAGGTGGCAGCGCCGCCGAAGAGCTAGAACAAGTGATCCTCCAGCGCCTCGTCGACCTCAACCACGAACGCGCCGCCGAGGAAGCCAAGGGCCACATCCGCTACCTCCGCCCAGACTTCCAAAACCCAGATGGCGAAACTAGTAGTCAAACTGAAGCCACCCTCAGCACCGACAAGAAACCAGCTGAGAAGAAAGCTAACAAAGCCAAGCACAAGTGGCCAAAACCACTCCCAGAGCAAGTCACCATCATCAAGGACCTCACCAGCGAACACGGCACAAACCCCGAGACCCTCTCCGCACTCTTCGGCCGCGCCTCCAAAAAACGCCAAGCCGAAATCGAACAAATCCTAGCCACCCTCACCGCCCTCGGCCAAATCTAAGCTGCCTTACCCACACTTCAGTCAAACCGCAAGCGAATATGGAGCGTTGATATCAGAAGGGGAGTAATTCTACCATCAACCCAGCTAGACCTATGCCTGATTCACAAAAATTAGAGAATTTTCTAGAAGTTCCAATCTCAGATGAGGACACATTTATTCTCACAACTCATGATGAAGCTGCGAGCTGGCTTGCCTCATATAAAGAAGAATGGGAATGGGTCTTTCAATATACTAAAACACAACCCGTTCAAGCCACTGCCCAGCCGATACAGCATTTCATTAACGAGCTGACAAACAGGCTTCAACAATTAACGAACCCTAACGCCAATACAGAACAGCTTAGATCCCAAATACTCAATCTCTTCAAGAGCCAGATTAATAAAGGGTGGATACTTAGCAATAACCCTAAGATCAAATTCGCTCTTCAGTCTCGAGCTCAGAGTGATCTCACAGCTCTTATGCGGATCGCATACTTCCAGGGTAGCCCCTACCAACTGAACCTGCTCACTCCTGAGCTGTTTGACGCTCTCATGGATGCGATGATCTTTGATCGTAAGCTGGCCGAAATCACACCGAGCACCAAAGCTACAATTACAAAAGCTATCACAGGCTATGAGGCAGACCTCTCGAAGCTACGCACACAGAGAGATAAACACGATGCTGACTGGACCACACAGCTCACGGCAATCCAGGCCACGCTTAAAGAACATTCCGATAATCTGCAAAATCTCCACGACACCCGGCTAGAGAAACTCGACAACTTCATTGCCGAATCTGAGGAAAAAATAGAAGCGTGGAAGAAGGCACACCGTGAAGAAATCAACCTCAAGGAACCCGTTACATTTTGGGAAAAGCGCAAAAAAACCAGCCTCATTTCTTGGATCGTACTGGGACTGGTGTTTGTAGCTAGTCTATGCGCCACGGGAGCCATCCTTGTAGCTCAAAGCAACTCGATCTACGAAGGGCTTAAGCTAGGGGATAAAATCGAGTATTGGAGAGTTGCTGCCATGCTCCTACTGGGAGGCCTTGCATTTTGGTTCCTGCGTATAATCTCAAAGATCTTCCTAAGCCAGCTACACGCATGGTCTGACGCACAAGAAAGAGTCACAATGGTGCAAACTTATCTCTCTCTGCTCCAAGATGAAAAAGGTTTAGGAGATAACGATAGGCGTCTAATTCTGGAAGCCCTGTTCCGCCCGTCACCTTCTGGAATCATCAAAGACGACGGTGTACCTCCGGCTATGTTTGATATGATCAGCCGCCTAAAGTAAAAATTCAAAAAAGAATACAGCACACGGCAATAATTAGCTGATGAACGACCTAGTGACCGTGAACTGATGCCCACCTTACCCATGCACACGATCACCCTGCCAGCGACTGCTACGGAGAGAGCTCTGCCTCAGCTGCTCCCTTTATTGAATGCTGCGGAGGAAGCCTGCGAGATCACTCTGGATTTCAAGAATGTCAGGTTTTACTACCCCCATGCGATCGTGATTCTTTTGGCGCGCTGCCGCTATTGGATCAATCATGGGAAACGAGTCAATCTGAGCAACTACACAGAATGTCCAGCAAGCACGTACCTGAGGCGCATTGATTTCTTTAGCATGCTGGGAATTCCTGTTGAAGATGGCTTTCACCGCCACGATGCAAATGGCCGATTCGTTTGTCTCAAGCACATCCAACTTCGCGATAATAATGTCGACTCCATTGCTCGTGAAGTCGCTGAATGCCTGGCTTCGGAAAACTGGGAGCTTCAAGAATGTCTCAAATACGCCATTGGTGAAATCATCACGAATGTGGCACAACACTCCTGCGGTGAAGGCTACCTCTATGCCCAACGCTATCAGGAATCTAGCATGGTTCACTTCGCAGTAGCCGATACGGGAATAGGATTGAAAGCTAGTTTCGAAGGAACGGAATTAGAAGCCTCTCTGGATACGGACCTCAAAGCGCTAGAGAAGGCTCTAGAACCAGAAGTTTCCAGCGCTCTGCTTCGTCCACCTACAGGCCCTTATGGTCAATACGTCAACAGAGGGATTGGCCTCTCGATGGTCAATGAAATCGGACGACAAACTTACGGCAGGATGTACGTTTCTACTGGCAATGCTTATTTCCTGCGCATTGGAGATACAAGTGCCCATTTCGAAGAAAACGACGATCTCTACCACCCTGGAGTTCTTGTTGACCTTCATTTGAACACCGATGAAATTGATAATTTTGAACAGATTATCACCGAAGTCAGAAATGTCGTCACCCCATCTGAGCTTGACAATTGGGATGAACTATTCGAATAAATATCTATGAATCACGAACTTACTCTCAGAGAATTAGTGGGTTCATTTGCTGCAAATGGCACGATGGGCGACCAACTGCGTATCGATAAAATCGAGCCCTTATGGAAAGAATCTGAGAAAATCATCCTCAATTTCGAAGGTGTGAGTTCTATGACTGATTCCTTTGCTAATGCATTCATTGGAAATATAGTCGAACGTCACCCAGAGGATTTTCGCGCTAAATTGCGCTTTATTAATTGCAGCCCACTCGTGAAGTCATTCATCAAAGGCGCACTGCAATACGCTCAAAGCAGGCTCGCCCAAGCCTAAAACCTAGTTGAGTGAAAGTCACAGGCTGCTTAGCCTATACCTATAAGCATTGAGCACACTTTTTACTTAGGCTGGCAATCGCCATGCTTACATCCCTAGGTTTTTCGTAAAACGTGATACCTAAGTCGTCAAATTATATCTGGGCAAAGTCTTGCCACGCTGTATTTTTAATTGTGCAACCCTAAGGCTCCCAATTTGCAAGGACACACACAAAGAATACGACAAGATAGACGCCGCACCCATTGAACTCTAATGAAACCTTGCATCATCAAAACAGAAGAACAATACGAGCAAGCCCTTGACCGTATTGGCACCCTCATGGAGGGTGACCCTGCTGCAGACAGCGATGACGGCATGGAACTTAATCTCCTAGCCACGCTGATCGAGCAATACGAGGACATCGTGTACCCAGTAGATCTCCCTAGCCCGGTCGCAGCGATCAAGTTCAGAATGAAACAAGCTGGACTGAAGCAAAAAGACCACCTCCCAAACAGAGGCAGCCAATACCTCAAACCAGCCAAACCTACCTACAAAAATTTCCCCACCTCACTCAGAGATCTTGCGGAGTAGAGACGAGTGGATTCTGCAGCAGATTCAGGTATTTGCAAAAGTTGACACCCATGCTACTTTTAGTTGACAAAAGTTGACACACTTTCCACAAGCCCCACGTCTATGAATAAGCAACTCAACATCGAAGCGATCAAAGAAGCTGCAAAAAATGCAGGCTTCAACCAATCTCAGATTGCGGAGAAGCTCGATATTTCTCGTGCTGCAGTATCTAAGTGGTTTAAAGCACAAACCACGCCGAGGCCTGCGGAGTTGTTGAAGCTAGGCAAGCTACTGGGGCTACGCCACAAAGATCTTTATCTACAAGCGCCAAACCCAAACGCGCCCTTGGTTGCATTTCGTAAGCGTGCGAGCACAAAAACCACTGACAAACACATTGAGAGAGCCAAGCTCATGGGCCTGTTTCTGCAACCACTGGTCCAATATTTCGACTTTGATCCGTACCTAGCTGCCCCAGCACTCAAATCTCCGAGTCTTGACTACAAATACATTCAAGGCTTGGTCTCACAGATCAGAACCGATCTAGAAATCAAGGCTGATGCTCCAGTCGATTTCCAGCAACTCATTGGTTTATTTGCAAAATACCAAGCAAAGCTCATTCCCACACTCTGGGGAGAAAAGTCAAAGCATGAGAACGCGCTTCACATCTACCTTCCTGACTCACAAACCACCTGGGTTTACTTAAATCTAGATACGAATATTCACGATTTTAAATTCTGGATGGCGCACGAGCTCGGGCATGTGATGAGTATTTCACTCCTCGAATCTGGTGACGTGGATTTTGCAGAAGACTTTGCCGACACCTTTGCTGGCGCATTGCTCTATCCTGCCACCGTAGCTGCAGGATCTTACATTCGATATCGAGATGCTAAGACAGAGTCTGCTAGGTTAAAGGTACTAGTCGCAGAAGCTAGGGAGTTCGTGATCTCCCCACTTTCCGTCTACAAGGAGCTAGAGAAGTACGCTGAGGCCAATGGGCAACCATTCAAAACCATTGAGCAAGGGAAGCTACACGCTAGTATCTCAAGATTTAATCAGGGCTTCAAGAACCTCAGTCATGCCTTACTAGAAACCGAGCAACCCACAGCCGAAGCGTACTTCGAGCTCGTGAAAAACGCTTTTGGCTCAGACTTCTTCGATGGCCTACAAAAATACCTAAATGATACGGGAGCCAGCCTGACCTCACTTTGTAATATACTCAACGTTTCTCCAGTAGACGCAAAAGCATACCACGAAGCCCTCAGCCACTAATTCCCTCCCCAATTCGTCATGGCGCAAACAAAGATCCTGATCGATACGAATAGCTATCTACGTCTTGCCCAGAACCTTCACCCACTCCTTTGTCAGTCATTCGGAAGCTGTGCGTACACTATTTACGCGCACGCCGACCTAAATGATGAACTGAAAGGCAACCGCAGAATCAAGGGAAAGTTTACATGGTTCTCCGAGGAAAAATTCAAAGAAGCTCGTATCCGCTCAGTCCAACTGAGCAGACAAAATAAACAAGACATCGAAGACTTCAGAGCCCACATGTGGGACTATGTTATGGAAGAGCAGTATGCGAAGTACGGTAAAGGTGCTAGTCCAGTTGATGTCCTGATCTTAGCTACGGCTCTTGCTCTCGGAATCAAAGTGGTCACTGATGACCAAGATATGATTGAAGTAGCTCAAGAGTTCGAGGTCGATTTCCTCTCCAGCCTCGCGCTACTTAAGCTCATGCTGGATGAAGATCATATTGAAATGGAAAAAGTCATCCAAGTCACTGAACAATGGCAGTATGACAATGACACTCCCTACAAAGCATGGAAACAAGAATATCGAAAGCTCTTCGATCAGCCACCCCAAATTATTGATTCCTAGTAATCGAACCAGGATTCTTCAAGTACTAGCTCCCTTGGTATTTCGTAAAACGTAACACCTCAATCGTAAAGGCGATCCCGACCACTTGTCAGCCATCGATCCTAGGGTTTCGAATTCGGGGGGGACACACACAGGTACGATGAGATGGACGTCACCACCATCGAACTCGAATGAAGCCTTACATTATCGAGACTAGAGAACAATACCAAGTGCTGCCCGCCCGTGAAACCCTTCATCAAAGGCGCGCTACAGTACGCCCAAAACAGACTTGTGCACACCTAGAATATTCAAAACTCATTTTTGAAAATTACAGATAGTTTAGCTGATTCCTATAAGTATTGAGCGCACGTTTTTCTTAAGCTGGCAATCGACAAGTTTGTATTAACTGCGTGAATAGGTATGCATCATACCCAATGGCTATTGACCTATGCCCCATGAGCATCTACTAGAACACCATGTCCAGCACACTTGGCCAAATCTTTAAAATTTCGACATGGGGTGAATCTCACGGCGTTGGCGTTGGCGTCAACATCGACGGCTGCCCACCGCTCTTGGAAATCACTCAAGAAGAGATCCAGAAGGAACTCGACCGTCGCCGTCCGGGCCAGTCTGACATCGTCACTCCACGTCAAGAAGGCGATGTCTGTGAAATTCTCTCAGGTGTCTTCGAAGGCAAAACTCTCGGCTCACCCATTGGTATCCTCGTGCGTAATAAAGACCAACGCCCGTCTTCTTACACCGAAATGAAGGACAAATACCGCCCCTCACACGCTGACTATACCTACGATGCCAAATATGGTATCCGCGCCTGGCATGGTGGTGGCCGCGCATCCGCTCGCGAAACCATCGGCCGCGTTGCAGCAGCCGCAGTCGCCAAAAAAGTCATCGACTCCATCTGCCCAGGTATCGAAGTTGTCGCTTACGTCAAATCTATCAAACACCTCGAAGCTTCCGTCGACCCGAATACCATTCAGTTCGATGATGTAGAATCTAACATTGTCCGTACTGGCGACCCCAAAATGGTTGACCCCATGATTGATCTCATCAAAGAAGTCCGCGGCCAAGGAAATTCCGTCGGTGGTGTCGTAGAATGTGTCATCCGTAACTGCCCAGCAGGCCTCGGTGCCCCGGTGTTCGACAAGCTCGAAGCAGAACTTGCCAAAGCCATGCTCTCTATCCCTGCAACCAAAGGATTTGAAATTGGTTCAGGCTTTGCCGGCACCCAACTCACCGGCGCAGAACATAACGACCACTTCTACATGGAAGAGGGAAAAGTTCGTACAAAAACTAACAACTCAGGTGGCGTCCAAGGTGGAATCTCTAACGGTGAAAACATCATCTTCAGAGTCGCCTTCAAACCTACTGCCACCATTATGACAGAACAACCTACTGTCAGCAATGACCTCCAAGACACCGAACTCAAAGGACGCGGCCGCCACGATGCCTGCGTTCTCCCTCGCGCTGTCCCCATGGTCGAAGCTATGGCATACCTCACGCTCGTTGACCACATCCTGCGCCAACGCGCTCAAACAGGTAAGGTCTAACACCAGCTTATCCGCCCGCTAGGCAGACAACATAACTACTCCTAGCGGGTCCCTTCCCCTACCTTATATCGGCCCAGCTAGACAAAGGGGTATTAGAGTTCTGAGCGAAAACAATCAACCAAGCTCATCCATGCGCATTCTGATTGCCATCCTACTCTTCACCCTCCCCCTTTGCGCCCAAGAACTCACTCCTCGCCGTTGGAGCCATCTCCCAACGGATAAAAACCTTATGGGCCTTGGCTACGCCTACACCCAAGCTGACATCTTTCTCGACCCAGTACTCCAAGTCGAAAACCTCGAGCTCGAACTCCAAACTCTCGCACTCCGCTACATCAGAACCTTCGAATTCCTCGGCACCTCTTCACGCTTCGAACTCGGCCAAGGATACCAAGACGGCATCTACCGTGGCCTACTACGCGGTGAACAAGCCAGCGCCTACCGCAGTGGCCCTACAGACACTCTACTGCGAATCTCATCTATCCTCTACGGAGCCCCACCGCTCAAAGGCAAAGAGTTTGCGCAATACAGAAAGTCCGTCCAGAACTCCGAAACCCTCATAGGTGCAGCCCTCATTCTCCAACTCCCCACTGGAGATTATTCAGAAAACCAACTCATCAATATCGGCAGTAACCGCTTCACCATCCGCCCACAAATCGGCATCGTCCACCAACGCGATAAATGGACCTTCGAAACCTCTGCTTCCATGTGGGCCTTCTCAGATAACAACGAATTCTGGCAAGGCACCCACCGCCAACAAGACCCCCTCTGGGCCTTCCAGTCCCACCTCATCTACACCTTCCAACCCGGATTTTGGTCCAGCGCTAGCATAGGCTACGGCATCGGTGCCGAAAACGAAGTCAACGGCATCAATAAAAATGACTCCGCCGAAAACCTCGCCTTCTCCCTCGCCGGCGGCTATGCGTTCACCCGTAATTTCGGTGCCAAAATCGCCTACATTGGGACTCGGACCCAAACGGATAAAAGCTTCGATAGCGACACCCTCGCCCTCGGCTTCTCCTGGATCTGGTGAATCCTCTCCCCCACTTTTCTCCCGTCACGCCATTCTTTTACATCGACGCAGTAGTGAGCATGCTATTTCATGTTTCTTAATGAATTTTGGGGAAATAGGAGTCTCTGGCATGGCAATCATTGTGATCATTGCATGTGCCACCCTGGGTTTCGCCAAAGGGGCACTCAGACTCTTCTACGGCTTTCTCTGTTTCGTCGGAACCCTCACCGCCGGCTGGATCGGCAGCCAATTCCTCTTCCCTGTCGTCATCAAAAAATGGCCCGACCTACCAGACTATAGCCAATGGGTCTGCGCCCTAGCATGCGCCATCATCACCTTCCTTACCCTTAAGGCCATTACAGACTTCTTCTGTGACCCCTTCGCTAAAGAAGATGATTCTAAAAAGCGCTCAAACCTACTCGGCATCACCACTGGCTTCGCCATGGGCTTTGCCATCTGCCTCCTCGCCATGTACAAACTCGTCGATAAAGGCACACGCGCTGAAATCGACTACTGGGTCTCCATGGCCAGCCAATCCACCCCACAGGATTTTCCTGAACTGGCAAAACTCAAACATGACCTCCTCAACGCTCCCCTAACCAAACAATTCGCACAGTTCTTCAACGCGCGTGACTCAGGCTCTGACAACCTTGCCAAGCTCGCTATCATGCAAGCCGCCGCCCCTGAAAAAATTGCAGCCCTCACCCAGCACCCAGATATCGCTCCCACCCTCGAAAACCCACAACTCAAAAACTTCCTCGAATCTCCCGAAATCATCGAACGTATCAAAAATGGCGATACCGCCAGCATCCTCAACCATCCAGATTTCATCGCCCTGCTCGCGGACCCACAAATGAATCACGCAATCGCTCAGATCGATATTGAACAAGCGCTCAAGCTCCGCTAGACCATCACCAACAAAGCACAGGTCATATTCACCTCCGCCCAATTTTTACCATTCAATCTCATGCCAAGAGAAGACTACATCGCAACCATCGGCCTCGAAGTTCATTGTCAAATCAACTCCGAGAGTAAAATGTTCTGTTCCTGCCGCGCTGGATATGGCCACGAACCTAACACCAATGTTTGCCCAGTCTGCCTCGGCCTCCCCGGCGCCCTCCCTGTCCTCAATAAACACGCAATCGAACAAACGATTCTCGCAGGCATGTTGCTGAACTGCACCACCCCGGAAGTTTCCAAGTGGGACCGTAAAAACTATTTCTACCCGGACATGCCTAAAAACTACCAACTTACCCAGTTCGACCTCCCTCTCTGCGGTGGTGGTGGTGTCCCCCTCTACGACCTCGCCTACCACAAGGATGTTCAGAAAAATATCCCCAACCCTGGCAAAGTCGTGCAAATGAACCGCATCCACCTCGAAGAGGATGTCGCTAAGTCCACCCACCTCTCCAACTCCTCCACCATCGACTATAACCGCGCCGGCACCCCCCTCATGGAGATCGTTACCGAACCAGATATCGATTGCGCTGAAGAAGCATACGCCTACCTCAAGTCCCTCCAACAAATCCTCCAATACGGCAAAATCTCAGACGCCGATATGGAAAAAGGTCAAATGCGCTGCGATGTAAACATCTCCGTGCGCAAAAAAGGCACCGATAAACTCGGGACCAAACTCGAAATCAAAAACCTTAACTCCATCTCCGCAGTTCGCTCAGCAATCTACTACGAAATCGACCGCCAAATCGAAGAACTCGATATGGGTATCGATCAACAACAAGCCACCCTGCGCTGGGACCCCAACACAGGCCAAACCTCAGTCATGCGTATCAAAGAAGACTCCCATGACTATCGCTACTTCCCAGAGCCAGACCTCCTGCCCGTAAACACCTCCGATCTCGTCGAGAAAATGAAAGCTCACGTCCCTGAGCTTCCACATGATAAACGTGACCGCTTCGTCGCTGACTACGGCGTCTCCCCATACGATGCTGGTGTGCTCACCAGCGACCTCACACTCGCCGACTATTTTGAAGCTGCTGCTCAAGGGTCCAAATTCGGTAAAAAAATTGCCAACTGGATCATCAATACCGTCCTCGGTAAACTCAACGAAACCTTCCTCACCATCGACCAAAACCCTCTCAAACCAGAGTCACTCAACGCCCTCGTCGAATTGATCGAAGCTGGAACAATCTCTAACAACCAAGCCAAGGAGGTCTTCGCAGTCCTCTGGGATGCTCCTGAGAAACAACCCGCTGAAGTTGCTAAAGCACTCGGTTTCGAACCAGCAGATAATTCAGAGGTCGAATCTATCATCGATGGACTCATCGATGCCAACCCTGAAAAAGTCGCCGAAATCAAAGGTGGTAACGCCAAAGCCGCAAACTGGTTCACAGGCCAAGTGATGAAAGCCTCAAAAGGGAAAGCAAACCCCAAAATGGTCTCAGACTACGTCAAAGCAAAGCTTGAGATCTAACCCCTCTAGATCTACCTAACAACAACATGGCAAAATCCTCATACTCTAAACTAGATATAGTTGGCATCATCCTTGCCATGTTGTTTCTACTAGGGCTAGCCCTTTGGTTCACCCAGTATGCCCAAAAACACACTGGCTTCGTAACTAGCGCCGCCTACCTCAGCTCCGTTCCGGCCGAAGGGAAACACATCCATGTCGATTCCATCGAATCCTATTGGATCAAGCGCAACGGTAAAGTCTACCCCGCCGCTAAAATTACCATTTCTCCTCAGTCGTCCACCGGAGCTCTCCGAACCTTTTTTAGATCTAACGTTGGTGATACTCCTAAGCCATCCAAAGTCGTTGGTGACTCTAACACATTGCGTGTCAAAGATGGTAAATTTAGTAATGACTCCCATACAATCGAGGTCGTCTGCACCAAAGGCCTCGAATCTGAAGCAGACTTCCTAGCCTACCGTAATCAAGATGACTACCGCTGGGTTATCGAACTGCGCGAAGCTAAAGAAGGCTCCCGAAGTGCGAGTGATTTCAACTCACTCGCACAAGCCCCCATCAGCCCCCTCATTCTTAGCCCTGCTGAAAAGTAACGGCTGACTTACTCCCCGCGCTTGTCGCACTCCTGCTAAAAGCATAGTATCTCCATCAGCACGATGATGGAACATACCTACTCAATCACTGGCCTTAGCTGCAAAAACTGTAAAGCTAAAGCGGAAGCAGCTCTCGAACAGTTAGATTCCTTAAGCTCTGCCGATGTCGACCTCGCCGCCAAACAGGTCACCATCAAAATGCACAAGCACATCCCGCTAGATGAGCTTAAACAAGCACTCTTAACGGCTGGACTCGACTACCAGATCCAACTTCCTCAACACCATCTCGCCCCTCAGAGCTCTCCCTCACCACCACCCCGGCAAGCGAAACCCAGCTCGACACCAACTGATGGCTACTATTGCCCGATGCACTGCGAAGGTGAGAAAATCTACCCCGCACCCGGTGACTGCCCAGTCTGCGGTATGGACCTCGTTCCTCTCGCCACGGACATGCCCAAAACCCACTTCACCTGTCCCTCACACCCAGAAATCGAGCAAGACACCCCAGGTGCTTGCCCGATCTGTGGTATGGACCTCGTACCAAAAGAAGCAGACCTATCAGCCGAAGAAAAAAACTACCTAGAACTGCGCAAAAAAATGCGCATCGCCAGTGTCTTTGCCATCCCTCTCTTTATTGTCTCTATGGGGGAAATGATCCCTCACAACCCAATTGTCCACCTCCTACCACAACAAACATGGAATTGGATCCAATGCGCACTCTGCCTACCAATTGTCTGGATTTGTAGAGTCTTTTTCCAACGCGCTTGGACATCCATCGTCACCCTCAAACTCAACATGTTCACACTCGTCGGGCTAGGAACCGGTATCGCCTTCCTATTTAGCATCTTCGCCTTGCTCTTCGCCGACTCCCTTCCTGCCGAGTTCCGCACCCATAATGGCAGTGTGCACCTCTACTTTGAAGCCACAGGTGTCATTCTCACACTCGTTCTCTTAGGCCAACTGCTAGAAGCCCGAGCTCACAGTAAAACTTCAGGTGCCATGAAGGCCCTCTTGGGATTAGCTCCCAGTACTACCACCCGTATCGAAGACGGTGAGGACATCACCATCGCCCTCAGCCAAGTCACCAAAGGCGACCACCTGCGTGTCAAACCAGGAGAAAAAATCCCCGTAGATGGCCATATCATCTCAGGCTCCACCCACATCGATGAATCCATGCTCACCGGTGAATCCCTCCCCGTTGCCAAACATCCAGACGACCAAGTCCACTCAGGCTCTATCAATGGCAACCACTCATTCGTCATGATCGCTGAAAAAGTCGGTTCTGAAACCCGCCTTTCGCACATCATTCAGATGGTCAATGCTGCAAGCCGCTCCCGTGCACCCATTCAAAAACTCGCTGATAGCCTCGCCCAATACTTTGTGCCCACTGTCCTCCTGATCTCACTCCTCACCTTCATCATCTGGGCTCTCTGGGGCCCCACCCCAGCTCTCGCATACGCCCTCATCAATGCCGTCTCTGTCCTCATCATCTCCTGCCCCTGTGCTCTGGGCCTCGCTACCCCTATGGCCGTCATGGTCGGGATCGGTAAAGGAGCCCAATCTGGCGTCCTTATCAAAGATGCCGAGTCACTCGAGCGACTCCATCACATCGATACTCTCATCACCGATAAAACAGGAACACTCACAGAAGGTAAACCATCCGTCCATTCCATCAGCCCTGAATCCCCCGAAGCTCTCAGTGTCGCCGCCTCACTAGCCCAACACTCTGAGCATCCACTCTCAAAAGCGATCACCCAATACGCACTCACCTCCCATACTCCACTCATAGAACTCACCCAGTTCTCAAATGTCTCCGGTAAAGGCGTCGTCGGTGAAACCACCACCGACACCCTCGCCATGGGGAATCAAAAACTGCTCGAGCAGTTAGATATCCCCCTCGCCTACCAAGACGAATGCCACACCCTCCAACAAAAAGGAATGACCGTGTCCTTCATCTGTAAATCAGGAGTAGTCCTAGCCATCATTGCCATCGCTGACGCCATCAAAAATTCTGCAAAAAACGCCATCAACTCCCTCCATAACGATGGAGTCAATGTCATCATGCTTACCGGAGATAACCCTCGCACTGCAGCCTCCGTCGCCAAAGAACTCGGCATCGCTCAGTTTGAAGCAGAGTGCCTCCCAGAAGATAAAATCCAAAAGGTCAAAGAACTCCAATCACAAGGCCATTGCGTCGCCATGATCGGTGACGGCATCAATGACTCCCCCGCCCTCTCACAAGCAGATATCGGTATCGCAATGGGTACCGGATCCGATATCGCAATGGAAAGCTCAGAAATCACTCTCGTTGACGGACAACTCAATGGCCTCACTAAAGCACTCACCCTCAGTAAAGCCGTCATCAAAAATATTAAACAAAACCTCTTCTTCGCTTTTATCTACAACGCCCTCGGTGTCCCAATCGCTGCAGGCATCCTCTACCCACACTTCGGCATCCTCCTCTCCCCCATGATCGCCGCCGCAGCCATGAGCTTCAGCTCAGTCTCAGTCATTTCAAATTCGCTCAGACTCAAAAAATACATCTCTAAAGGCCAAATGAAATGACTCAAAATAAAATTCAGTTGCGATAGCAATGTGCCTACACGCCCAATAATAGCTCACCTCATGCCAATATCCCCTTGATCACATGCGCTTTGTGAACTCCTGTGAGTTTCTGGTCTAACCCCTGGAATGGAACCGACAACTTGTGATGATCATAACCTAACAGGTGTAAAATAGTGGCGTGTAAATCGTAGGTGTGAACTGGATCTTTCACCACACGGTAACCGAGCTCATCAGTCTCCCCATAGCTAATCCCTTTTTTTACCCCAGCACCTGCCAACCACATCGTAAAAGCATTCGGGTTGTGGTCACGCCCCGCAAATGCTCCAGCATCCCCCCCGCGGTTCTCTTGCATCGGTGTTCTTCCAAACTCACCACCCCAGACCACGAGCGTATCTTCTAACATGCCACGCTGCTTCAGGTCACTTAACAATGCCGCTACGGGCTTATCTGTCTGTTGACACTTGTTCTTAAACCCGTGGTTGAGAGCTTCCGACTTGCTCGCACCATGCGAGTCCCAGCCCCAGTCAAATAACTGTACAAAGCGTACACCATTCTCCACTAATTTGCGCGCTAACAGGCAATTGTTCGCAAAAGACTCCTTGCCTGGCTCCGTTCCATAAAGCTCATGAATTTCCTTCGGCTCATCATTGATATCCATCACTTCTGGCACAGACGACTGCATCCGATACGCCATCTCGTACTGGGCAATTCTAGCGAGGGTCTCAGGGTCTCCCACTTCATGGAAATTCGCCTGATTAACTTTATTCAGAGCATCTAACGCTCTTCTGCGTATCACCCTATCAACACCTGCCGGATTTTTCACATTAAGAATCGGATCACCAGTCGATCGACATTGAACCCCCTGATAGACCGATGGCAAGTACCCGGAACCCCATAAGGATTTACCCACCCGCGGTAATCGCCCACCAGATAGCAACACCATATATCCTGGTAAGTTGTCGTTGCTCGATCCCAACCCGTAGGTCACCCAAGAACCAATCGATGGGTGCCCTAAATTCTGATTGCCGGTGAGTATCTTCAACTGCGCAGGCCCATGATTGAACTGGTCAGTTTGCATCGAGTGAATAAAACACAGATCATCCACATGCTGAGCCAAATGCGGCATCCTATCAGAGATAAACGTTCCCGATTGGCCGTATTGCTTAAAATCGTACACCGGACCCAAAATCTTGGGAGTCCCCTGAATAAAGGCAAACCTCTGACCCTCTAAATAAGAACTCGGACAATCCTTCCCATTAAATTTAACCAACTCAGGCTTGTTGACGAATAGCTCAAATTGGCTTGGTGCACCAATCATGTGAATGTAGATCACATTCTTGACCTTCGCGTCAAAACTCGGAGCTATCGGTGCCAAGGGGGCCTTAGGATCGTGCTCAATCGCCAATGGTGCCCCCATCGCTTTGTGCCCCTGAAGCGCTAACCACATCGAACCTAATCCTGTAGCACAATCACGCATAAAATGCCTGCGTGTCGTGAGCTCTAATTGATCATGTTGTAGTTTTTGGAATAAATTCATTGTTCTTACTTCGTTAGGGCTGCGTCTAAATTAAGTAGGAGAGATGCCATCACCGTGAATGCTGCCCCATCCGGCGTTCCCGCCATCCCCTTCATCAAGGCCGGCTTACTGCGGTAATGGGCCTCCATGTCCCTATACGCTGCCACTAAATCAGCAAGGTCCCCATCACTGGGCTCACGCGAGGTCGCCACCCGATACCCAAAGGAAATCTTTTCACGCACATCCCCATCCGTCTCATACTTCATCCTGCGCGCTAAACCCTTCGCACACTCAGCAAATGCTTCGTCATTCATGCTCGTCAGTGCCGCTATCGGAGTATTACTCACAAGACGACGCTTCGAGCAAACCTCCCGCGACGGGGTGTCAAAGGACATCAAGGCCGGGTAGGGAATCGAACGCTTCCAGTAGGTGTAAAGAGCACGCCGGTAACGCTGAGAATCTCCCACCGGCGCTGTGCGCCACTTGTCTGCAGCGTGAAACGGCTTCCACACCCCAGCTGGAAGCGGCGGATACACCGGAGCACCATATAGTTGCTCGTGGAGCAACCCAGCTACATGCAAACTCGAATCCCGCACAGCCTCAGCCCTCAGGCGTCTGCGCGACCCATAACTCATGTAAACATTACGGGGGTCTTTCTCTCGCTTCTCCGCGCTCGTCACCGCAGACTGCCGATACACCTTGCTCATGACAATCTCTCGTAACATCGCCTTCTGCGACCACTCGTGATCGTGTTGGAAACGCCATGCCAAGTAGTCTAACAACTCCGGATGACTTGGCTTCTCACCAGAGGATCCTAGATCTTCCAATGTCTCGACAATCCCACGCCCAAAGAGCTGATGCCAAAAACGGTTCACTACCACCCGCGAGGACAAAGGATTCTCATCTGAAACTAACCATCGAGCCATATCTAACCTGTTGGGCTCAGTAGCACTCGTCTGTAACTTGGGAAATGCATGAGGCGTGCCCGCCTTTTCTATCACTTTCCCCTTCTCTAGCCAATTGCCGCGGTCAAACACATGGTTCTTCCTCGCAATACTCGGATCCCGCTCAAGCATCACGGGTATCGAAGGGCCTCGAAACTTTAGATACGCCTTAGATGCAGCCTCTAGCTGATCCTTGTTAGCTCGCACCTCCTCACTTTTCGCCCAGCCACTCCATTGATCATCCTTGGCCGCGTAGACCCTGATGCGCTTCGCCACGAGCGGAAAGGAAGCCAGATAGCGTTGGTTAAATTCCAAACGTAACTCCAACGTCTCCCCCTTCAAATCTGAGAGCTCTCTTGCCAATGGAAAGACTGCCCAACGTGGGTGAAAAATCTTCGTGTAGGGCCCCCATCCACCACTCGACTTCTTATTCAAACTTTCCTCCACCCTATAGCCAATCTCCTGATGGTCTCCCACCGGGCGCACGAACTCAACTTCCTCATCGCGCTTCCCCCCTTTGACTCGAAGCTCAATGTAGCTCAATACTGCTCCCCAGTTTGGAGTAGATGCCGCAGCCTCTCCATCTTCAGGTAAGATCTCTAGTTTCAATGCTGTTAATGAATCAATACCATCCAACTCAATGGTGAAGTGTGTCCGAGATGCCACAGTCCCTACGGTTCGTACTTCACTCACTTTCTCGACTCGCTGCACTTCAGCCTTCCCCTTATTGACCTTCACCCCCTGGACTTTGACTGGTTCCCAAGAAGTCTGCGCCGCGAGCTCTCTCCCTCTTCCATAATAACGCGCTTCCTTCTCTAGCAATGCCGCATGACTCTTTTCAGCTGCGGCATAGTGCTTCTGATCCTGAGGCACACGCAACACAGGGGCGTGGTTGCTCAGATCAGCATCCTGACTGTTGTTGAAGAATGCTGAGAACTTGAAGTATTCCTCATGTTCAAAAGGGTCATAGGGATGGGAATGACACTGGGTACAACCAAATGTCTGGCCCTGCCATACCTCCCACGTCGTATTCACCCTATCCATCACCGCGGCCACACGAAATTCTTCATCGTCAGTGCCACCTTCCTCGTTCGCTTGCGTCAGACGGTGGAAGACCGTCGCCACGCGGTCATCAAAGCTGGGATTCTCAACCAAATCGCCAGCCAATTGCTTCACCGTGAACGTGTCAAATCGCATGTCCTCATTGTACGCCTTGATCAACCAATCACGGTACGGCCACACGTCCCGCTTCCGGTCCACCCCCAGCCCTTCGCTGTCAGCGTAACGTGCCAAATCCATCCAAACCGATGCCCAACGCTCACCATACCCAGGATCCGCTAAATATTCCTCCACAACCTTCTTCCATGCTGACTCAGCATCCCTCTCATACGCCTTCTCGAAGGCATCTAGCTCGGCCACACTCGGTGGAAGCCCCAATAAATCAAATTTCAAACGACGCAACAAAACGCTCGCATTAGCCTCACCATTCGGCTCCAAACCCTTCTCTCGCATCGCTTTATAAACATAGGCATCAATCTCAGTCTTTCCCCAATCCCCAGACAAAGCTGGTGGACTAGGCTTCTGGGGTGCCACAAAAGCCCAATGCTGCTCCCATTCAGCCCCCTCGCGAATCCAACGCTTCAACAAAGCCACCTCTTCTTCACTCAGCGGTTTACCATGCTCAGCCGGTGGCATCACATCATCTGGATCTCGCGTCTCAACCCGGCGAATCAACTCCGATGCCTCAGGCTTGCCCGGCACAATGATCGACTTCCCTGACTTGCCCTTCCCGAGCGCCAAATCTCGGTAAATAAAAGAAACATCACCAGCCATCTTCACCCCACCATGACAACCAGTACAGTTGCGGTTCAATATCGGCCGGATGTCATTGGCAAAACTCAGCTTTTCCTCTGCGCGTGCCGAAACGTAAACCAAGGCAGCTCCCACAGCGGCTACCGAAATCATGCGAAAATATGGAAGTACTTTAGTCAATAGTCTGTTTGATTGCTCACTCACTTTACCCCCACCTCACACTTGTTATTGCGCGAATTTACGACAGCTTTCTTGTGAGTTCACGACACAAAAAAGCACTGAGGCGCCACTCTCGACACCCCAGTGCTTCTACTTTCATGAGCCGTTTAGCCTAAAACCTCTATTGAACCTTGATTACCTTCAACTCTGCTGATGCCTCCTGTGGTACCGCAGTGTAGCTCTTGCCATTCACCAATACCTGATGCTCACCTTCTCCGTATGCCGATACGGTATAGCTACGCTTCCCTATTCTCTGCGACCATTGGAGCTTCTTGTCTGCCCCATGGACCGTTACCACTGGCAAGTCTGCCCCCTCAGCAACCTCGATCTTCAGCAATGCTCCAGTCGGCTTTCGACCGTCATTCTGCTCTTGCTTCACGGTCACTGGCCACCCTGGATACTGCCCCCCTTCAAAACGTGAGGCCACCTCATAGCTGCGTGGAATACAATGGAAGGTCGTTGTCCGCGCCACTGTGTCAAAATCAACCAACCCAAACCCCGGAACCTGATAATGTAAGCCAGCCTGACTTTCCGTATGTAATAGTCCATCCTCACGTGTATCCGGATTGGCCACCGCATGGAACGTCACCTTGTTTTGGAAACCATCCAGCCTCTCGCCAAGATATTGATCCTTAGTCGGTGGAGTCGTCTTGTAATAATTACTCTTATGTGTCGGGTGATAGGCCCGTGCATAAGCGTTAGCAACCGACGGTGCTGTAAACCCAAAGACAGCATCATTGTGCTCCTGAATCCCATGCTGAACCATCGTTGCTAAATGTTGGTCACCCGCTACATGCACTGCCCGCGCACTCCGCATTGTCTCCAACGCACGATTCCGACCACTCTGCGGCCACCCGTTCGAATCCAAATCTGCAATCAAATATTGCCCAGCATGATGCGTCGCCAAATTCCCAAACGGTGATTGACTCAATACTGCTTTCATCTGCGCTCCTTCACCCCAATCAGTCGCCCACTTCGCTAAAAATGCCTCCTGAGGTTCGCCTAACAGGTCTAGACCTGGCAAATCTAGCAACTTAGTGTCGAAGTCAGGATTATTGTAGTGATCCGGCCGTCTAGTCTTACTTTCTGGGAGCCCTTTACCTGCAGGTCCACTCTTGAATAGTCGGTCACCAACAATCGCAAAGCTCATCCCCCCCCAGTTCCAATCACAGAAATACGCTGGGATATCCTGCTCCAAAGCATCCGGCTGCACCGGGTCAGGCAAATGCGAAGTCTGCGTACGGTGTACCTGTGCCACAAACTCACCCGGATGCATGAAGCCACCGAGGTTCCAATTGCCTTTGGGTGCTGCACGTCCCCCCTGTGCCCAAAAGTTTCCTTGGTAAACGTCGTGGTCATCCGGCACAGTCACACTCGGCACATTGCGAATCACCTCTCTGAATGCCACACAGTGGTATAGCCACTTATACAAGTAGTCCTCAAAATAGTTCTTTCTGTCGACAAAACTTGGCTCGTGCTCGTACATCTGATCACCGTAAAAGAAAACCATATCTGGCTTACTCTCGATCACCTTTTCCTGCAGCTCATGGTGCGGGAAGTACACATTCTCCTTGAAGTTATTACTGCGTCCATTGGCATGTTTCACACACCCTAAAGCAGCCAAACGCACCTTACCTTCAGCGGGCTCTGCTGTGATCAACCCCGTGGAACTCGCTGGCTCATCCACACCATCTAATGCAATGCGAACACGGAACGGAACCTCTTGCGTCTGGTCCCATTTCTCTACCCTAAAAAATGCTAACTGGTCGATCGGGTGCACTTTCACACGTGCCTCTTCCACCCACTTGCCCCCTTTATAAAAGGAAAGCACCGCTTCTGTATCCTCATGCTGTGGCATGCATTGAGCCGAAAGCTTCAATACTCCCTTGTCCACGGTGTAATGCGTACAAGCCACCGGTGGCAGAGCTAGGCTGCGATCTCGCTTCACATCGCCAGTGACTCTATAGCCACTAAAGCGAGTCACCAGTGATGCTGTCTTACCTTCCTTCTTTCCAGGGTGGGAAAGTAAACCCACTCCGCCCACTAGCCTGCTGGCTGGTACAGTCGCACTCACCTCAGACTGACCATTCCCAGACTCCGCAGTCGCACTCAGTGTCACATCATCCCCCTTGCGCTTCCCTCGCAACTTCAACTTCACCTGCTTCCCTCCCCCAGAAATTTTGCCAGACCCAAGTTCCTTACCCGAATCCAAATCAATAATACGCAACACCCCCGAACCGTTCACCCCAATCGCAATTCCTGCACCTTCAGTCGCAGGCCACCCACCCTTCTTGGGTGCCTTAAAATCAAACACCATCATCTTCGAAAGACGGTTCTCTTGTGAATGCCCCGCCCCCACTAAAAAACCAGCCACACATTCATCAGATAACTCACCAGTACCAGAAGCCTTCATCCCAAGATCCACAACCACCTCGAAATCATCCCCCAATACCCGAGTCATGTCATGGGCCACCCTCCATCCTAAAAATGGTCTGTTAGGCTCACAGGTAACTGCCCCTTCATTCACGCTCCAGTCGTGCAATCGATTTGCCCACCAGTTAGGGCCTAGCCAACGACCATCAGTACGCTGCGCATCCAGCTGTGCATCACTCAGTGCATCTTCGCTGATAAGCTTCGCTAACTCACTGCCATCTTTCACTTCAAGCTTTTGTGAGTGATGAACCTGAAGACTGGGGAATGTGTTCTGAGCCATTGCCGTCGCCTGTAACGCCGCCAAGGTAATCAAGGATAAGTATCTCATATTAGGAATAATTCATCTGCTATATGCAAACAAATCACACATCCTTACAAGATTTTCTGTGTTTTTGCCAATTCCTGAGTCTCCTCTGCCCCTGAAGCTCAGAGCAAGCTCACCGCCATCGCCCGAGCCTGCTCACCATCCCCACCTCCTAACATGCGAACTAACTCGCCTATCCTCTCCTCACCCTCCACCTTTCTTAACATCGATCGCGTTCTCCCATCGATCACATCCTTTTCTACCACAAAGTGTTCCGCTGCAACTGCTGCCACCTGAGGGAAATGCGTGATTGAGATCACCTGATGCTTTTGCCCCAAAGCCGCCATCTTTTCACCCACCGCCCGAGCAATCTCACCTCCCACATTCGCGTCAATCTCATCAAATACCATCAATGGTGTCGCATCCTGATTCGCTAAAGCGCTCTTCACCGCCAACATCACTCGCGAGATCTCACCACTGGACGCTACCTGACGGAGTGGCTTCAATGGCTCACCAGGATTCGGCCCAAATTGAAAATCTACCCCTTCTAAACCACTTGCACGTGACTCACCATGCGACACAACCGCCACTTCAAACGATGCCTGCTTGAACCCCAGCTCTTTGATGTGATGACCAATCACCTTAGCCAATTGCGGAGCACATTTCTTGCGCTTCGCCCCGAGCTTTCCTCCAACTTCCTCAAGCCTCTCAGCCAATGCCCCCACTTCTTCTCTCAACGCTTCGATCTTTCCCCCTCGGTTCTCAATCGAATCTAACCTTTCGCTAGCCCGCTCATGGTGCGCTACCACATCCTCTAAACTCGGACCGTACTTCCGCTTCAAAGTCTCAAAGGTATTTATGCGCTCCTCTAAGGCACTCGCTTCTGCGGGATCGATATCCATACCAGCACTGTAGTCAGCCATGCCTCGCTCCAACTCCTGAAGCTCTACAAGCGCCGAATCTAAACCACCTAACAGCTCCACAGCCGCAGGATCAATCCGCTCAAGCTCACGTGCAAGCCTTTGAACTTCGCCCAAGCGCTCATTCACCTCGTGGCTTAAAATACCAGCAATCTGGCTCGAGCTCTCCACCAGTCGCGTGCTATTCGACGCACGCTTATAGCGTTCCTCAATCTCACCTTCCTCCTCTGGTCGAAGATCCGCAGACGCTATCTCATTGACCTGAAACCTCAATAAATCAATCTCTTGCTCGTTTGCTTGCTCACTTTTTTGAAGACTCTCCAACTCATCAAGCTTACCTCTCCATTCTTGATACACCTCACGGTACTTAAAATATTCCTTCTGTGCTCCAGCATACGCATCCAGCATCGAAAGCTGACGCTCAACCGATAGCAACGATTGGTGATCGTGTGGGCCATGTAAATCTACCAAATGCTCACCTAGCTGCTTCAGAACAGTCAGAGTTGCTGGCGTGTTATTCACCCATTGCTTGTTCGAACTCTGTCCCATCACACGCCTTACCAATAATTGATCGCCATCACAGCCCTCAATACCAGCTTCACCTAACAAACGGTTAACCAGCTCAACATTCTCTAACTCAAAGACTGCCTCCACTGTACAGGCACTCTCTCCAGTTCGTATCATCCCTTTCGTAGCACGCTCACCCAGCACCAACTTTAAGGCCCCCACGATCACTGACTTACCAGCTCCGGTCTCACCCGTCACCCCAATCAAGCCTTTGCCCAGTTCCCAAGTCAGTTGATCTACGAGCGCCAAATTCTTTATAGATAAATGTGTGAGCATATAGGTGATATCTTTGCTGCACGGGATTATGCAGCCACAGGCCTCCATGGCAACTGCTCAACTTCTAGAAATCACTCTTTTCATTTTACCCCCACACTCTCTATGCTCATGCCATCTTGAAAACCACTCTGACATTCCTCGGCACCTCCACCTCTGTGGGCATCCCAGTCATCGGTTGCGACTGCCCAACCTGCCTCTCAGATGACCCCAAAGATCAAAGGATGCGCTCGTCCATCCACCTCCAAACCCCGACCCATTCCATTCTGGTAGACTCAGGCCCAGACCTGCGCCAGCAAGCATTGCGCTACAACCTCAGAAAGGTCGACGCTGTCCTCTACACCCACTGCCACCTCGATCACATCGCCGGCTTCGACGAACTACGCGCATTCTGTTGGAGAAGAGACGCCCCCCTCCCCATGTACTCATCTCAATCCTGCCTCGATGAACTAGCCCGAATGTATGCCTGGGCCTTCGCTCCAGAAAATACCTACAAAGGCTACATCAAACCCGCCGCCCAACCAGTAGACTCCCCCTTCCTCATCGGTGACACCCGTATCATCCCTCTCCCCGTCCTACACGGTTCTGTAGAAACCATCGGCTTCCGATTCGATCTGCCAGACCATACCAGTATCGCCTACATCCCAGATGCAAAATCAATCCCCGACTCCACTATCGCCCTCCTCCAAAACCTAGACCACTTCATCATAGACGCCCTCCGCCCCACTCCTCATAACACACACCTCTCCATCCCCGAAGCCATCGCAATCGCTCAAAACATTCAACCCAAACAAACTTGGCTCACCCATATTTCCCACGAAACTCATTATTTGTTAGAAGAATCCAAACTTCCTGATAATATTCACTTTGCCTACGACTCACTGACACTCTCCTAATCAAATGCCTAAGCTTCTCTTCTCCCTCTTCCTCCTTGCTCTATCCGTACTTCACGCTTCAGCGAGCATCCCCCCTAACCAAGTCGTTGTCCTATACAACACCAACCTGCCTGATTCCTCAAAGCTCGCATTCTACTACGCCAAACAAAGAGGCATCCCCCAAGAAAACTTAGTCGGCCTCGACACCCCCAATTCAGGCCATATCACTCGTGAACAATTCTCCAGTTCTATCCAAGAACCATTACGCCGACACTTTACTCAAAATAAATGGTGGCAAATCGCCAAAAGCAGCGACGGCTACCAACTCCCAGTAGCCAACCAAAAACGCCTCCTCGTATGCATGTACGGAATCCCTTTCGGCATCCGCAATAAAGCCATCCCAAAGGCTGAAAGCGACAAAATGCACCTCACCCAACGACCAAACTCAGCTGCAGTTGACTCCGAACTCACCATTTTCGGTATCCACAATGCCCCACTCCAAGGCCCACTCCCTAACAAATACTTTAAAAAAAATACCAACTTCACTTCTCTCCGTGAACTCACTCCGTATTTCTTAGTCGGCCGCATCGATGGACCCGACTTTGCCACCTCCAAACGCCTCATCGACGACGCCATTGCCACCGAAAGACAGGGACTGTGGGGCATGTGTTACCTCGACCTCGCCCTCAAAGGCGGTGGCTATCAAATCGGCGACGATTGGATTAACAAAATTGATCAAGTCAACTGGACCAAAGGCCTACCCACGACCATCGACAAAAACAAACAAACCTATCTCTCCCATTACCCTATGCGTGATGCCAGCCTCTACTACGGCTGGTACACAGGTAGTAAAAATGGCCCCCTACTTGATCCTAACTTTCGCTTCAAGCGTGGTGCCGTCGCCATCCACCTGCACTCATTCTCGGCAGCGCGTCTAAGAGATAAAAATAAGCATTGGGTCGGGCCAATTCTAGCAAAAGGCGCTGCAGCCACCGTCGGAAACGTCTATGAACCATACCTTCAAATGACCCATCACTTCGACCTCCTGCACCAGCGCCTTCTCGAAGGCCACACCTTTATCGAAGCCGCCACCATGGCCCTCCCAGTCCTCTCATGGCAAAACCTCACAGTTGGGGACCCCCTCTATCGCCCATTCAAACACCTCGATGGCTCCGGCAGCATCGCCGATGAAGATAAACTCTACCGCTCAGTAAACCTCGCATTCCGTGCCTGGAAAAATAACCCAGAGCAAATCGAAAAAAAACTCACAGCCGCTGCCATCTCTAAAAATGATGCTCGCTACTACGAAATCCTCGGCCTCTGGCAACTCCACCTCGGCAACCAAAAACAGGCCGCTAGCTTCTTCTTTGCCGCTTCAAAAAAATTCAAAACCAATAGCGACAAAATCCGCATCGCCCTCCACCTCGCCAACCTCTATCGCGGCGAAAAAAATAAAAAACTCGCTACCGAAATCCTCGAAGACACCCTGATAGGCCGTGAGAACCACCCATCCTCAACACCTATCAAAGCAATGCTAAACGTTATCAACCCTCCTCCGCCGCCACCAGCACAACCCAGAAAGCAACCACAAAACCCCAAGAAATAACCCCTCACCATGCAAAGCTACTCCCACCTCCTACGCCAATCCTTTGGCAACCGACTTTGCGAAACGCCCCCCCTCACATTCCCTGACGAAATCACCCTCCAGTCGCTCTGGTTCAATGGCCAGTTCGGCCGTGAATTTACCACCACCGACAACCAATCAGTCCATATCCGCCAATTCGGATTCTGGAACCGTAGCGCCGGCCCCGACTTCCTTCATGCCTCAGTCGAAATCGATGGCCACCTCCACTCAGGCCCGCTCGAAATCGATACCCACGCCTGCGATTGGGAAACCCACGGCCACGCCACCAACCCATCATTCAACGAGGTCATCCTCCATGTCGTCTTTGCCGATACCGCACACACCTCCTTTACCCGTGCCGAAGACCATCGCAGTATCCCTAAGGTCGTCATCCCCACCTCCCACGTACATGATGCGCTCCAGCTCCCCCGCTACGCAACCGCAACAGCCCACCTAGGCCGTTGCTTCCGCCCACTCGAGTCACTCTCCACACAAGCCGTATCCACCCTTCTCAAAACTGCTGCACAACACCGATGCCATCTCAAAGCGAAACGCCTTCGGCTCATCAAAGAAGCGCACGGTAAAGACCAAGCTCTCTGGATAGCCCTCGCCGAAACACTGGGCTACCAACCTAACAAAAACTCCATGGCACAACTCGCCCAGCGCCTCCCCATCCACTACCTCAAACAACACACGGAACAAACCCTCGCCCTCATCTTCGGTACAGCAGGATGGCTCCACCCACAAATCCACGAACAAGCACCAGCGGAATCAAAAATCTGGCTCGAAAAACTCTGGCACCAATGGTGGAAACTTAGAGACACATTCGAACTTACCCCAGAACGTGCCATCCATTGGCAACTCTCAGGTATCCGCCCCGTCAACCACCCACAAAGACGGCTCGCCGCACTCGCTCACATCGCCCAACATTGGCCAAAATTTCGCAAACTCAGCACCCACCCACACGAGCTCGTATCATGGCTCCAACAATGTGATGACCCATTCTGGAATCACCACTACACCCTCCAATCAAAACTCAGTTCCAGAAAACTTAGCCTCATCGGTAAGGACAGAATTAGAGACTTGTTAGTCAACCATATCCTCCCGTGGCGCATCTCCGAAGGTGACCAGTCAGCATCAAAAAGCTACTTTTCACTCCCCGCTCCAGCTACCAGTGAAGCAGTCAAACGAGCCAGCACCAGACTCTTTGGCAATCGTGCCGATAAAACTAACTTCCTCCAGAAAGCATGGCAACACCAAGCCCTCCTCCAAATCTATCATGACTTCTGCCTAGAAGACACCAGTGACTGCGCCGATTGCCCCTTTCCTGAGCAACTCACGCAGCCACACCAATCAGCCTAAGCTGCTAGCCAGCTGAGGACTCCGCAGATTTCAGCTTCTTTTTCTTCTGAGAAAGTTGCTCGTTAATCGCGTAACTGATCGCCACACAGAGCACTAATGTCTCTAAAACATAGAATGTCCAAATCGCTTTCAGCCCAGATCCCCCAGTGAATCCATAATTGTGCAAACCAATGCTCAAGAAATTCACATGCCACCAGGAAAAGGTCACCAAGATCGATAACACAACCGCACAAATGTGCATCCCCCATTCCTTAATGTACCCAGCCATCCGCGCGTGCAAGATCACCAAGGTCCATAATACAATGATCAAGGCACCATTCTCCTTAGGATCCCATCCCCAGAAACGCCCCCATGAATCATTCGCCCATACCCCACCAAGGATCGTTCCAACCAAGCTGAAGAATAAGGTGAAACATACCCCACCATAAACAATTCGAGTCATGAAACGTCTGAACTTCTTGTCTCCCTCATCGATGTCAAAGACCCTTGAGAAAATATAGATGTGAGATAACCCAGCCGTTAGCAATCCACCCGCATAACCGATAGTAATAGTAATCACGTGTGTCGCTAACCAAAAGTTAGAACGCAACACAGCAATCAGCGGATTCATCGGATCAACCCCTTTAGACTGCTCATACCACATCGCTAAGAACATCCCAGTGGCCGCCAAGAAAAATGCTAAGCCCAAGCACACACCACGCTTCGTCACCCATTCGATGAATGCCAAAACAATGATGGCAACAGCTGTAATAAATGGAATCGTATCGTAGAGGTTGCCCACCGGCGGCCTCCCCATCAGAATACTTCTGTGAGTGATCCCCGCTACCACGAGTAGCGTCCCAACAATTAACAAAACCCAGGCAATGCGGTTACAGACTCGACCCCATTTCGAAGCTGGTGCCACCCATCCAAATGCCACGACCAAAAAGCCCAGTACAAATGGGGTGAGAGAGCGGTAAAAATAATCCATCTTCTCATACGCGAGCTCCCCCTTCATGGTCTTACCTTCACCTCGCGCTTCCATCCGCTTTTCAGCTTTCGTCTTAAACTCCTTCACCGCTGTGAGCAATGCGGACTCACCACCCTCATTGTAAGCCAAGGCCAAGGCCTCCATTTCCTTCAAATACTCAATCTGGTCAGCGTCTGCCGGCACCTCTCGCTGCATGTATTTCGAAAGCCAGTCACCACGCTTAGTCCAACTCTTCTGCTTCGGATCAATCGGTGGATACATTGCAACCTGCGAGTATACCGAGTCACCCACTCGCTTCGCAATAATCCCCGCCACTTTGCGGATCCCCTCAGACTCAGCGCCAGATTGCTGGGAGAGCATCGCCAAATATTGACTCAACTTCGGCCATTGCTCCACCCAACTACTAAACTTTCTCAGCTCGTTATTCAGTTGCCCTTCCTCAGCCATTGCTTCCTTCACAGGAGTCAGGTGAGAACTTAAGGAAACATAACTCTGGATGTTGGAAACCAATCCCATAAATTGCTTTTCAATGGGGTCGCGGTCATCAGCTGGCTTCTTTCCCACCTCAGCACGTAAAGCATCAACCTTGTGTAAGTATTGCTGCAGCTCTTCCATGCTGTACCTGTCACGACGCTTCTTGTTCTCGTGAGGCATCTCGATCATGTCGAGAACCGCATCATCCTCCACCTGAAAAATCTCCATCTTCTGAGTGAACTCGTCACGGAATAGCATGTCCAAGGCCCACTCAGTCGGCCCTATCGACACCTTCTCACCATCACTCTCAAAGCGCACCTTGCGCTTCCCATTGAGCGCTAACAACTCAAAACCAGCCCATGTCGACATCGGCTTCACACGCCCACCATCCTGAATCGGTAATGTGCCAAACTCCTCCACCAACTCCGGGCTCCACTTCGTGTAGCCATCTACCACATTCGGTTCTCCTTTGATGATCGAGTCCTTTGCTGTGTACAACAGCAATGAAGCAATGACCATAAGGACAAAGGTAAAACCAATCCAACGACCTAACTTATTCTTGCTCATTCTTGCTCCTTGCTATGCTTGCGGATACGAATCCAAAAAGTTTAATGATGAAATGGATGAACAACGCCACCCCACAGGTATAAATGGCATACTTCGGCCATTGGTCTGATGGGTTCGTCTTCACCGTGAATCCTGATTGCACCTTCTCACCTGAGTCATCCCAGCTGGTCTGATAAAATGTTAGCTTCTTGTAGCGCAGTGGCTCGTTCATCTCGATCTTGAACTTGCGCTCGTCATTACCAGCCTCATCCAACACCGTCACGTCACTCTCATAGGTCATCGCCAATCCCGTCCCAGGATGCTTCTCACCTCGAGAATCATCCAAGCGAACCTGAAAGGGTGTCGGCCAAATTTCTCCATGTAACCTAAACCCATAAATCTTTCCTCCCACCGTTGCCGTGATGTCGTGACTCACTCCCTCATAAAGTAACAAGTCATGTTTCTCCCCACCCTCTTTTTCCTGAATGGTTAAGATACAGGACGATAAATTCTTCTCTTCAAAGCCGGTCGGCTCCGCAACCATTGCATAATAGCCATCCACGATCATCGCATCCTCAGGCACCTTCCCTTGAACCGGGTAGAGTTTCGCGTTGATATGATACTCACTCACAATCACATCAAATGGATAAGCGTCCGGTAGCAAAAAGGTACGCTGGCGCTGAGGTTTCCCCCTCACGCTATCAAGCACCTCAGAATTAAGCACCACCGGCTCCTGCTTGTGACCATCCTTAATCTCAGCAATCTCGATAGACAACTCAGTCAAACTGAATGCTGAGTCACCTTTCTCTCCCACACTCAGTAGCATATATGCTTCTTTAGATTGGTGGTAAGTAACCGCCCCTCCCACCATCAATGCAAGCATACTAAAGTGAGATACCAATACCGCCGCATGCTTCCAACCCTTGCGTATACGCATCACACCACCCACTAACAAATTGAGTGTGAACACCGCACACACCCAGTAGCCACCGGGTAATATGATCGGTAAATCATGACCATTCAAAGTCGGTCTCACCACATAAGCATCAAAGCTGAAGTACTTCTTTAATGTCCAATACAATCCGCCAGGCCCCGTCTGCTCCAGTGTCGAAAGCCACGTCAATAGCAGCAATAACACCATGCTGACAATCGCCACATGAAAGCCCCCAATAAAGGCAAACACTCTCCCAAGTACACTCTCTGGTTTCTTACTCATCACTTACTTCCATTCTATGCTCTTGCAGAACTCGATAAAGTTAGCGCGTTGCTCCGCCACTTCATCAGCCTTAGCCACCATCTTTACCGTGATTAAGTTACCCTTCGTTTCCACCAGTAATCCCAACAAGGCTGCATCTTCAGTCTTCACACCTCGCATCCCTTGAAACGTTCCCTTCGCCTCCAATAGGTATCCCTGATTCCCTAAAACCTCCAGCCTCTCCAAATCTTCCAACCTTAGCTCGCGCGTATCCTCAAATTGCTTTAACCAACGCTCCGCATTGCTCTTCACGTCACCAGAGGCAATCGATATATACACCTCCCCATTCTCGTTGAACTTACAGTTGTAGTCACGAAACTCTGTGCTCGGAACCCGACGCCAGTCCGCTGGCATCGCCACGTGCAAGTTTCCCTCTTCATCGTAGCTGGTAAGTCTACGTGTCTCAGTGACCGAAATGGTCTCAGTGCTCTCATTGCAACTGCTGAGAGCAATCAATGGGGCAAGCCCCAGAGCTAACTTCTGTAAGTTCATGGCTGTTGTGGCGATAGCTGTGCGTGCTGGAAGATGCAAGGGTAATCGGCTCCCTGCGGCGCGTGATTTCTGCTGCATTCATGGATTGCTTTTCCAGTTTGCTGCCCCACACTACGCCGCGTGGATCCCATTACTTTCTATAATCGCTATACAGATAGCATCGAAACCGAACAGGTCTATGGAGAATCTTTCCTAAAATGGGCCTACGGCAACCCACTCGGAAGAATTGCACTCCACTCCTTCGTAAAACGCCCTTTCTTCTCCGCCTGGTACGGCCGCCGAATGGACCACCCGCAAACCGCCGATAAAGTGGCTCCATTCATCCAGCAATATAAGATGGATGCCGAGGAATTCCAAGATTCCCCGGACACTTACCCCCACTTTAACGCCTTCTTTTACCGTAAACTGAAGCCCTCCGCCCGCCCAATCGCCGACACTCCTGTCGTTTTCCCAGCCGATGGTCGCCACCTCGGGTTCGAAAATGCAGAAGACGTCCAAGGGGTCTTCCTCAAAGGTCAAAAGTGGAACCTTAGAGCCCTCATCAACGACGACGCCCTCTACAATTCATTCAAAGGTGGTAGCCTCGTGCTCTCACGTCTCTGCCCCGTTGACTACCACCGCTTCCATTTCCCCTGCGCCGGAACTCCAAGCGAAACGAGACTGATCAATGGACCTCTCTTCTCTGTGTCTCCCATCGCCCTGCGCCAAAACCTCGCCTACATGTGGGAAAATAAACGTACCTGCACAGTCCTCGAAACCGAACAACTCGGCAAAGTCCTTCTTCTAGAAATTGGCGCCACCTGCGTCGGCTCTATCCTCCAAACCTATCAGGCCGGACATGCCATTCAAAAAGGTGATGAAAAAGGCTACTTCGCCTTCGGCGGTTCCTCCACCATCACCATCTTCGAACCTAATAAAGTCCAGCTCGCTAACGACCTCCTCGAGCATAGCTCCCAGTGCCAAGAACTCTACGCCCGCATGGGCGATTCCATGGCCACTCTCAAATAAGCCCCCCACATACTCAATTTTTCTAACGCAACATTTGGACGCACGCCCAAAACTAGTCTATACCCATACTTATCATGACCGCAGACGCTCACTCAGCTCTCCACTACTGCCCAGACCTCTTCGCCTACCAACGCCGAGTCTCTCGTGAAATCTCCGTCGGTAATCTCAAGTTCGGCGGTGATAACCCAGTTCGTATCCAGTCCATGATTACCTCGGATACCCGCGATACCGATGGCTGTGTCAAAGAAATCCTCGACCTCGCACACGCCGGCTGCGAACTCGTGCGCGTCACCGCACAAACCCGTAAATACGCCGAAAACCTCGAAAATATCGTGCGCGAAGTCCGAGCCGCCGAATGCCAAGTCCCCATCGTCGCCGATATCCACTTTAAACCAGATGCCGCCCTCGAAGCCGCTAAATGGGTCGAAAAAATTCGCGTCAACCCAGGCAACTACGCCGATAAAAAGAAATTTGAAATCCGCGAATACACCGATGCCCAGTACGAGGAAGAACTCGAACGCATCCGTGAAGAATTCACCCCTCTCGTCCTCCTCTGTAAGGACAAAATGCGCGCCATGCGCATCGGTACCAACCATGGCTCACTCTCCGACCGTATCATGAACCGCTACGGCGATACCCCACTCGGCATGGTCGAGTCCGCACTCGAATTCGCCCGTATCGCCCGCGACAACGACTACCATAACTTCATCTTCTCCATGAAGGCTTCTAACCCCAAGGTCATGATCGAAGCCTACCGACTCCTCGTGGCGCGTCTCATGCAAGAAGGCCCCGACTGGAACTACCCGATTCACCTCGGTGTCACCGAAGCTGGTGACGGTGAAGACGGCCGCATCAAGTCAGCCATCGGTATCGGTTCTCTCCTCGCCGATGGCGTCGGAGATACCATCCGCGTCTCCCTCACTGAAGACCCAGTGAAAGAGATCCCAGTCGCCCTCGCACTCGTCGATAATATCGCCGACTCCCACCTCCCACACGACCCCGAAGACCAACAACGTGGCACCCTCAGCTATGACCCCTTTTCCTATACCAGAAGGAAATCAAAAGAAATTACCATCAATGACTTGAAACTCGGCGGTGCCAATACCGTCCGCGTCTTTACCTCCCAACACAAATACGACGCCCTCGCTCACAAAATTGATAAACTCGGCGACTTCACACCAGAAATCATCGTCGAACAATCGGGGGTCACCGAAGTGGACCCAGAAAATGAAAAAGAAATCGCCACCATCAATGCCGAAACCGAGCCCAAGCTCGTCACCATCCCCGATGGCCACCCAATGGCAGTCATCCACGCCTTCAGACTCCTCGCCTGCAAGCTAGATGCCCATCACCCAATTCTCCTCAAGGACACCTTCCACCCGTCTAACGACCCCAATAAAGACTTCCAAGAGACCCTCCTCACTGCCGCTCGAAACATCGGCTCACTCCTCTGCGATGGAATCGGAGACGCCGTCCTCGTTCAGGGCGAACAAGCCCCAGGTCAGTCCCTGCGCCTCTCCTATAATATCCTCCAAGCCGCCGGCACCCGCATCTTTAAAACAGACTACGTCGCCTGCCCGTCATGCGGTCGCACCCTCTTCAACCTCCAAGAAACCACCCAAAAAATTCGCGCCGCCACCGGCCACCTCAAAGGGGTCCGCATCGCCGTCATGGGTTGTATCGTCAACGGCCCAGGTGAAATGGCCGATGCCGACTTCGGCTACGTAGGTGGCGCACCCAACAAAATAAACCTCTACGTCAACAAGACCCCTGTGAAGTTCAACATCCCTGAAGATGAAGCCGTTGACCGCCTCATCGACCTTATCAAAGAACACGATAAGTGGATTGAACCTCCTGCTGTTGTTGCTGAAATCTAACATTATGACTCCTCTCGTGACGCTCACCCCTGGTGCATACGGCCACAGTATTCTCCAGGATGTTGCCCTCATCTGCGTACTCGCTGCCGTCATGGCGGGGATCATTCATTCATGGCTGCGCAGTGCTATCCCCAGCCTTCAGTGGAATCAAATCGGCAAGGTTGACACCTCCCTTTTCGGTCCACTCGATATCCTCGGTTGCATCCTCGTCACTCTCCCGTTCACCGTGACTCTTGCCATGCCACACGTGGATCCAAGCATGACGGAACTCAGCCCCCTCAGCATGCTTATCAATTTTGGTATCCTCATCATGATGGCCGCCATCGTACTCGGCCTCTTCACCGCGCGAGACCGCTACCCAGACGGCCTCGGACTCCAGCCTAAACACCCAGCACAAGTCATCGCCTGGGCAGCTGCTGCCTACATCCTCATCTATATCATCTCCATTATCCTAGGTCAGGCTGGACTCGAACAATGGCTCAGCGAGCGCCTCGGAGAAAAACAAAACCAGCATATCGTCAATGAAATGCTCAACACCCAATCCGGTGAAAAACTCCTCATCATCATTCTCGGCGCCTGTGTCATCGCTCCCGTCGCCGAAGAAATCATCTTCCGTGGCTACCTCTACCCCGTCATCAAGCGCTTCTCCGAACCCACCATCGCTGCCATCACTTCCGGCATCCTTTTCGGCGCTATCCATGGCCAAATCTGGGCACTGATCCCACTCTCAATCTTCGGCATCCTGCTCGCCATACTCTACGAGAAAAGTGGCAGCATCTGGGCTCCCATCCTCTGTCACGCCATGTTCAATAGTATCAATATCTTCTTCATGCTGACCATGGGAGACCAACTATGAAGCTCTCCGATAGCCACGAAGATGCACTCATCCAACGAGTCACCCAACATCTCCACCAACGCGATGATGTGCTTGTAGGCCCCGGTGACGACTGTGCCGTGATCACACAAGCCGACGGCTCACTGCTCCTTCTCAAAACGGACTGTGTTGTCGAGTCTGTCCACTTCCTACCAGAAGCTGACGCCGAGCGCGTTGGCTGGAAAGCCCTAGCACGCGTCGTGAGTGATATCGCCGCAATGGGAGGTACCCCCACAGCCTGTGTCATCACTCTCATCCTGCGCCCAGACACCTCCGTCGAGTGGCTCGACGCCCTCTATTCCGGTATCCAACGCTGTGCCACGGACTTTGAACTCTCCATCGTCGGCGGAGAAACATCTTCCGCCCCCCCACTCGCCCCCAATATCATCTCCGTTGCCGGAACCGGCTCACTCCCCCCACAACACCTTGTCAAACGCTCAACCAGCCAACCTGGCGATGCCATCTTCGTCACGGGCTCACTCGGAGGTTCTATTCACGGAAAACATCTTGATTTCACCCCGCGCCTTGAACCCGCCCAGTGGCTGGTAAAGCACCACAAGCCATCCGCCATGATGGACCTCTCAGATGGCCTCGCTAAAGACCTCCCACGCCTGGCACAACTCAGCCAGACCCATTACCAACTCGACCTCAATTCCCTTCCTCTGACTCCTAGCTGCACCACGCAGCAAGCACTAGCTGATGGCGAAGACTACGAACTCCTCTTTACGCTCCCCCCATCTCTAGCCTCTGATCTTCAAAATTCCTGGCCCTCACACTTCCCCCCACTCACCCAAATCGGACATATGACCACTGCCGATTCTCCTTCCACTCCCCTCAATGGAGGTTGGGAACACTTCAGCTCCTAGCACCCACACACATTCTTTCCACCTCTTCCCTGAGTCACAGGCATCAACTCTTTCGCCTAGCGCAATACAAGCTCACAAAAAAACATTTGTCTCCTTTGAAATGCGATTTGTATTAGTCAGATTCTACTCATTCTTGTTCGGCCTCCTCCTCGCAACCTCAGCCAATGGACACATCGTCCAACAGCTATTTGTAGATTTCTCAGCAGATGATGCCGAGTGGCTTGCTGAAATCCGCTTCGACGCAGGCATTGCCCTGCCTGAAATGCGCGCCGACAAGGAAGCCCTCCAACCAAAACGTCAGTGGCTCATCGACCAAACACCCGACCAACATGCCCTACTAAGGAAAGAAGCGGAGAAATACGTACGAGAATGCCTCACCTTCCAGTGGGTCACCCCTAAGGCAACCACCCCTCTCGACTTCACTGTGAGTTTTCCTGAGTGGGAAACCTCCCCTCCCAGCTTTGCCAACCCCTACACTGACCTCGGCTTCGCATACTTCTCTATCCAATGCCTCGGAAACATCCCGGACACTTCAGGTACCCTCCAAGTCACACTCTCTGAAGGTGACCACCCAGACTACGCATTCGGATACGAACGCATGGGGCTTGACCGCATTGTCACCGCCTACCCCGGCAAATCACAAACATTGCTCTCGCTCAATGCTACCCCACCCACCGCTCAGGCCTCATTCATCAGCCTCCTCGATTACGGATTCCGTCATGTCATCCCTGAAGGTTGGGACCACGTCCTCTTCATCGCCGCACTTTGCTTTCTCAGCTTTGCTTGGCGCCCACTCCTGTCCCAATCCCTTATCTTTACCCTCGGCCATACCATCACCCTCGGACTCGCGGTCACCAACTTCATCCCCGCTTTTCCCCCCACACTCATGGCCTGGACCGAGATCTTCATTGCCGCCACTATCGTCTACGTCGCCGTAGAAAACCTCTTCAGCCATACCCTGAAAAAACACCGACTCCTGACCATCTTCCTGTTCGGACTCATCCATGGACTCGGCTTTGCCTCCGTACTCGGTGATAAAATCCGCGCAAGTGCCGATCTCGCCCTGCCTCTCATCGCTGCCAACCTCGGTGTCGAACTCGGCCAAATCACCGTCATCGCCATCATCCTCATCACCCTCACTTGGGCAAAAAATAAACCCTACTTCCACAAAATTACAAAAACCGCTTCCCTCGCCATCGCCTCAGTTGGTACCTATTGGATGTTAGAACGACTCATCGGCCTTTTCTAACTTTTTGCTTCACCGCCTCATATCCTTCAAAGCTTCTCCCCCCCTCACCATTATACCAGAGGTCGATGTCCACCCAGTGATCCCTCCCGGTCACAAACTCTACGCGTAGCCTTGCAAACCCTCCCCCCTGCAGACTCAGCCAAAATTCCCTCGCCCCATTAGGGCTAGAGCGAATCCAGTTCCCCTCCATTCCTTCAGTCATCTCGATGCGGAATGCCCCCCTAGCATACCCATCCACAGGCGCCATCACTGCCCGGCTCTTACCTACCACCTGCCAGCCACCTTGCAGCACTTCAAATCCAGCATCCCACTCATAGCGAGCATGAGTGAATGGCTCTGGACTCGCAGACCTGCAAAATAACTTTAACTGCACAGGTATCCCTTCCTCAAAAAAGTCCATCATCACTGGACTTCCATCTTTCCTCACAGACCTCCGACGCACCTTCGCGTAAACTATCTCTTCCCGCACTTGCTTCTTTCTCATTTTTAAAACCTTGGGCTCTAGCCTGTTAGGCCTTCCCTCCATGGCCCACTTCTCCTGAGAACTATAATCCACTGAATCTCGCGCTAAGTTCCTCCCCTCCGCGCCATACAGGGGCGCATACCCTGGCATACGCGCCTCAGCAACAACTCCAGCGCCTCTCTTGCCACCCAAATGCACAATCCCCCCCTCATCACTCACAAGAATATGCCGTGAATTCTTTCCTCCATCGAAAGACCAAGAACGATCATCTCGCAAAATAAAATGCACCTCAGCACCCATTAGCGGCTTCCCATCCTCATCGACCACTTTGGCCCAATAATCAATAGAGCTAGAATAGGCTTCATGCCAAAGTTGCTTTTTCCTTTCTACCTCAACCACTTCTGCCTGCCCCCTTTCCTTTCTCATCACTCTCTCCCTCTCAGCCACTCCCTCCTTCACTCGAGTTCCCTCACTGCCGCCCATGACCTCTAAGCCTATGAAGCAAGCCCCTATCAACAATAACCCAAACACGATTCTCCACTGCCATTTCGTCTCCATATACAATTCTCTTTTAAAGCTTCAGCTTCTCAATCAATCCCTCGTAAAAGTCATCAGTATACTGACAACGCCACTTCCATTGAGCACTGTGCGTAGAACCAAAACCATACAGCGTGCCCATATCAACACTCTCATTCACAGCCCCCCCTGTACGCCCCTCCGCACCTACCGTCCTTGTTCTCGATGCCGTCGCTAAAGCTGCAGCCTCATGAAAAGCTCTCAAAAATCTATCACGTGACGACCAAAAGTTGATCCCCAGTCTCATCCCTTGCGCCTGACTTCTGTCATAGTAATACCCAGTGAGTCGAGTCGCCCCATATCGCTGCGGCTTGAAGATGCTATTGTTAGTCTCCCATGCTTCTAACGCCTCATCATTCCTTAAAAAAAAGTTCACCAGATTGGCCCCATGCGTGAACCTTAATTTATCCCCAAACCCTAACTCGGATGTGACAGGGTCATCATCACCATCAGGTGTTTCACGTACATTGATATACAAAGCCGAATTATCTTCATAACACATCGCCGGAACTGCTGCATTCAATAACCCATAATTGACCACCCGCATCCCCTCCCGAATCGCTGCCCCTACCACAATATTCCCCATGCTATGGGCCGTCACATTCACTGTGTAACTCGGCGGTAAACTCGCTACATACTCAGCTAAACTTCGGCCAGACTTCCACGCTCGATAATCCGAGTTGTTGTATGTAAATAGCGCATCCGTCACCGCATGCGTGTCCTCAGAATAAGTTGGCCACCTCACAAATGAATACCTCCCCTTGTACCCACCGTGCCATAAACGCTTAAACATCGTCTCTGCATACTTCTGCGACCCCGCATAGGTCATCCGCCAGCCGTGTACAAAAATCAAATACTTCTCTTCCTCATCCGGGTCCTTCACAAACTCATGCCCAGCAGAATCCCCTACCCAACTCATGATCGGTTCAGGTGGCTTCTCATCAACATCGCTCCCAACAAAATCACTAGGTTGCGCAATCAAATCTGGATGATCAGGTGTCACCTTCACACGTTCATACATTTTCCTAACATCTAACAAATGAATCCAGCAGCTCGACAACTCACCTATAACCTGCCCATTCCTTTTAAACTCAACCACCAGCTCACCCTTCCCCTCTCGCACCCATCACACACACTTGATGAAAAATGAAAATTTCTTCCCAACTCCCCACCTCCTGTTACCAAACCAAAAAGAGGGAGCCTTTTTCAAAGCTCCCTCTTTATTGTGTGTGTCGTTTTGCTTATATTGCCTCAAGGTGGCTCAAAAAACCTAGAAGAATCTCCCCACATATGTAAAGATCCAATTTTTCGAGAACTTCTCAGATCGCCCCTCTAAAATGGCGCGAACCTCTCCCCTCAATCACAAATTCTCTGCAACCTAAATCCACTCATTCCCCTCAACCCACCTCCCAAAAAACACGTGCCATGACACCTAACTACACCACACACAGCTTCCTCTCAAATGGGAACAAACTCATAGCAAAGCTCTACCTCCCTACCCCACTTCCATCCAGCCCACCACCAGTCATTGTCGTCACAGGAGCTTGGACCACCGTCAAAGAACAAATGCCCCATGTCTACGCCGCAGAACTTGCTCAACGTGGCTTCGCCGCATTCACTTTTGACTTTTCTGGTTGGGGCCAATCAGAAGGAGAAAACCGCTTCCTCGAGGATCCCATCGCAAAAACCGAAGATATCAAAGCCGCCGTCCATTTTCTCACCCGCTGCCCCGATGTCGACACCTCCCAAATCGCAGGTCTTGGCCTCTGTGCGAGCTCCGGCTACATGGTAAAGGCTTTTACGGAAACCCCAGCCCTGAAAACCATCGCTCTCGTGGCCCCCTGGCTTCATAATCCTGCGATCGCCAAAGAGGTCTATGGTGGCCCAGACGCCTACAGCGCACTCATCGCCACTAGCGACAAAGCTTCCCAAAAATTTCAAGAGACCGGCCAAATCACCACCATCACAGCAGCAAGTACCACTGACCAAACAGCCCTCATGTACCAGGCCCCCTACTATACAGAGCCAGACCGAGGGCTCATCGCCGCCTATGATAATCAATTCAACCTCGCCTCTTGGAGACCCTGGCTCACATTCGACGCCATAACCCTGGCCGATCAACTTTCAAAACCTCTCTTCTTCGTCCATTCAAAAGCCGCTGTCATCCCTCATGGAATCAAACAGTTCGCTGAAGCTGCCACCCCTTGGGCCACGGGGCTATGGCTCGATAACATCACCCAATTCGAATTCTACGATCAGACTGAACCTGTCCGTCTCGCCTCTGATGCCATCGCCCGTCACTTCAGTGACACACTGTCCCCTCAATAACAAAACTGCTAGGCATGGAGCCCCCTCTAAACAATGAGTATCAGCACAATCTCATGCACTGATACTCAAAAACGTACTTACCTTTGCGCCGTCTTACCTTTTTTCTCAACTGGCCGATACCCCTCCACTCGGATCGACACCACCTTGTCGTCAGCCACCTTCGCGTTGATTCGTCCAGGCCTAAAATCGCGTGTGGCCATCAGTGGCTCGCCATCTCGCTCAACCACGCGGAACATTTGCTTCTGTTGCTTCGCCAATTTAAGCGCGGCTTGAACCTTCAACCCCACATACTGCTTCTCGGCCTTCTCAACATCTTTGGCGGTAATGGATAATAACTCACAACGAGGCTGCTCCTTAGCCTCATGAGCGAATGCTACCCCGCTAAACATCATCACTAATAGTATCGAAATGCTTTTCATATCATTTTTCTTCTTTTCTGTGAAATCTCACTCAGCAAACCCTTGCCGAACAAAATCCCATCTCTCACCCCCCATTGACTTGAACCTGCACAATTGTGACATTGCATTGCGCTTTTCTTTCTCAACATCAAAAAACACCCTTCTATAAAAATGCTAACTCTATCTCATTAATGCCAAGGCATTATACCTCACATACACATGAGATCCCCTAATTTCGCATAATTACTCACCACTCATATGCCATTAGCTATGCTTCGCTTCTCACATTCTCTACTTCCAACAACACTTTGCTGCCTTGCTCTCATCTTGCTCACCGATCTAACACAAGCCAATGAGGCAAAGCCACCGCGGATCAAAGTAATGAGCTACAACATCCATTACGGTATCGGGATGGATAAGAAAAAAGATCTAGCCCGTATCAGCAAAATTATTTCCGACCAAAACCCTGACATCGTGGGTCTCCAAGAAATCGGCAACAGAGAGATGGCCAAAGAACTCGGAAAATTGACAGGCATGGCATACGTCTTTGGCCCATCACTAGGAAAAGATACTGGCTATGGTGATGCCATACTCTCCAAACATCCATTCAAGTGGGTCGGTAACCTATCTATCCCCAGTGCCAGCAGCAGCCGGTATCAGGCAATGGCCGTCGATGTTGACCTCTCAAACCTCTATGACGAAGGTACCACCGTCCGCTTTATCAACACGCATTTCGATTGGCTCAAATCCATAGGCTCCCAAGAAGCGAGATTAGCCACCGTCAATGTCATCGAAAGAGCCTTCATGCAGGAGCACTCACTTCCAAGCATCCTAGCCGGCGACCTAAATGCGACCCCGTCCAGCCCCCCCCTTGCAAAGCTCGCCCAAAAAGGTTGGTACTATGAAAACCTCGGTAAAACCTTACCTACCATTGGTGCCAAACATAAATCTAAACAAATCGATTACTTGCTACTCAGACCCAAAAAATCTTGGATGGTTCATGAAGTACAGGTGTTAGAGGAGAGAGTCGCTTCCGACCACCTGCCCATTGTAATGACCCTATCACTTGCCACACAAACACAGCCCTAAACAACTAACGAAGGTACCCCCTCAGCCTACAGAAAGTCGTCACCAAGTTCCCAACCAACATGCTTTGACCACACTTTTGCTCCATAATACACAGTATCCATATAAGGATCTTTGATGTCACCGAACAAGACGCTGCACCCAACCTCTAACCCAAGTTGAGTCTCGCAATCCTTTCAATTAGTTCATTCATGAAAAATGATCAAAGCGTATTGACCTAGTTCGTGGCTGGTATGCTTTAAGTTCGCCTAATGCTCAGTTTTTTTAGGTCCTCATCATCCTTTCTTACCCAACACGCTATATCTTTGTTTGAATTCCACCCCCAATCTTCTCCATTAGAATCTAAGAAACGGAGACGGTCGCCATATATAGACACATTCAATGTGCTAGTCCCGTATCCCCAAGCCACACCTCGACCAATCAAATGACCTAGATTTCGCCCAGCTTGGTGAACCCAAATAACCGCAACCGGCAAAACCAGCACGAAATCCCATTTTCCGACTTCTATCCCCCCATGCCACAAAACATAAGCTTTCAAGCAAATACCCCGACCGGGAGTCGAACCCAGATCTAAGCTTTAGGAGAGCCTCGTTCTATCCATTGAACTACCGGGGCATAGCTGCCTTCATAAGGTGCTTGGAGGCTATGAAAAGATGTTAGCCATGACAAGCCTGCAATCGGCTTGCAATCTGCAAAATCCACGCTATATCAAGCGACCCGATCCGCGCCTGCAACTCGCCTGCGCCCTATCTCATTCACTCTAAAAGGATAACAAGACCATGCCCAACGTATTCATCAAAACCTACGGATGACAAATGAACGAGCGTGATTCTGAGCAGGTTGCTCGGATGTTTACTGAAGGTGGTTACACGGTCACCAAAGACGAGTTCAAAGCTGATGCGATCCTTGTGAATACCTGCTCGGTCCGCGACCAAGCAGAACAAAAGGCTCTCGGCAAAATGGGCAGCATGGTCCAGCACCGCAAAAAGCGCCCCCATGTCGTCTACGGCTTCATGGGCTGCATGGCCCAGTCGCGCGGCCAAGAGCTCTTCCAAAACGTGCCACACCTCGACGTCGTAGTCGGCACCCAGAAATACCATAAAGTTTTCGAATACGTCGATGGTATCCTCCAGAACCGCTTGGAGCGCCGCATGGACGACCTCAAGCTCACCTATAAGGGGGACCACATCTGTGACATTGACGAAGAGAAAGATTCTCAAAACACCATTAAGGACCACGTCAAGGAAACGACGGACCCCACGGCTTTCGTTTCCATCATGCAGGGCTGCAACATGAAATGCTCCTACTGCATCGTTCCTGACACACGTGGCCGCGAACGTGGACGCCCTATCCAAGACATCGTTGAGGAATGCGAATCACTCGTTGCACGCGGAGTCAAAGAAGTCACCCTCCTCGGCCAGATTGTCAACCTCTACGGCCGCACCGAATTCCCCAAAGTGGATGGTAAATCCCCATTCGTCCAATTACTCGAGGCTGTGCACGCCATCGAGGGCCTCGAACGCATCCGCTTCACCTCCCCCCACCCTATCGGTTACCGTGACGACCTCGTTGAGGCATTCACCTACCTACCCAAACTTTGCTCACACATCCACTTCCCAATGCAAAGTGGGAGCGACCGTATCCTCAAATTGATGCGCCGCCCATACAAGAACGAGAAATTCATCGAAATCTGTAAGAAAATGAAGGCCGCCCGCCCAGATATGGCCATCACCACTGACATCATCGTCGGCTTCCCAGGGGAAACAGAAGAAGATTTCGAAGAGACCGTCAAATGTGTCAAAGAACTCGAATTCGATAACTGCTTTGTTTTCCGCTACTCTCAGCGCCGCAATACTCCAGCAGCTGACATGCTCGACCAATTATCCGAAAAGGTCAAAGAGGACCGCAACCAACGCCTCCTCGCTGTGGTTAACGAAATCGCACAACGCAAGAACAACGCTCTTGTGGGCACTGTCCAAGAAGTCCTCTGTACTGGCCCATCGAAGAACAACCCCAATACCCTCAACTCACGTACCCCACAAAACAAGATCGTCATCCTAGAAGGGAACCCTGACCGCCTCGTCGGAAAAGTCTTCAAAGCGAAGATCCACGAATGCACCGGCTTCACCCTCTACGGAACACCGATCATCGAGTCCCTAGAAGAAGCTGAATAAAGCTGCTCCCTAACGGGTAATCCAATCAATTTCAGCCTGACCGCACATGCGCGTCAGGCTTTTTTGTCCCCCCAGCCACGCGCATTCCATCTTACCTTGATTTTTATAACACCTGCTGTTAGTATGCACGGTGGCTGATTTACAGCCACAGATAGCCCCATTGAAACCCATGAAAACCACTATGACTGAACTCTTCTTCTCAACCTACCCAGATGCCCATAAACACCAATTTGCTCAATTCATAGAACAGTCACAGCACCTCACCATTGTGCCCAATGTCGAGGCTAATGGCCAAGCTGGTAAACGTGGCGCCTTCCACCTCATAGAAACCACTGGCTTGCGTTCCCTCCCCGCTCTCGACCTCTCACTCGAAGCGATCTATACAAAAATTGGGAAACCTGATGCCACAGAAGCACGCTTCTATGACCTCCTGCGTGAAGTCATCGCTGACGGAATCCTCACAAAACTCTTCATCAGCGAAATCGCCTTCGCCAATGCACGCTTCGTCGTACCCAATACGCGTACCGAGTCCATCACCCAACAACTCGCCGAGCATGTCCGATCAGCTGAATATACCGTCACCAAAACCCCCTACGGAACGAGCGAATTTGACGAAATCTACCTAGGCGAAGTCCGAATCGATGCCGCTGATGTCCTCCATTCCTAACCCCCACCACACCTCAGCCCACTCAGGCTGAGGTCTTTTTTTGCCTCCATCACCCCTCAACCAATGAACGCCCGCATCTCCATCAGCGTCTCATTGGTCTTCGCAAAATCAGGCTCCTCAGGCAAACTACACTGAGCATACGCCTCGCGGACCGATGCCATCTTTTGTTCTGCTATATCTAACAAATCGTTGTAGTCCATCTCCCCTGAGCGCACGCGCATCAAAAATTCCACATTCGGCCGCCTGACCCGAATCAATCCCTCCCGGGCAATCTCCTCAGCCACATCTAACAAACGTAGTGTGTGCATCATGTTCTTGGCATCATAACCAGCCACCTGACTCGTTTGATATCGATCCACATTGCGGTGCTTAACCCAGCTCCAGTATTCCTTGTGCGCCTTACAATGCTTCTTGTACGCATCCATATTGGCAACCATCCAGGCCTCAGGCCTTGCCTCCTTCCCCACTGAACTGCAAATCAATTCATCAGCGGCCTTACTCGAGAACACACCGCGATACGCTTGACCAGCATAAACACCATAGGTGTTCGGGGCGTGGCTCGCCTTCACTAATCCAGCACTCTCCAAATCAATCCCTCTCTCGTCTGCCCATTCTCTCAACGGCTTTGCCCCCTGACCTTCCAAGACATAACAAAAATCAATCAAGCCCATCCTCTCTTCCGGCTCAGGGTTCACAATTTTCTTATTCAAACCTCGTGCCTTCTTCACTTGCCCCAATGCATAATTTGCAAAACTCAACTCACACTTCTTTGATAGAAAATCCTCAGGCTTCAAAATATCCCATACAGCATAGCGGTGTACCACGCAGTCCTCTGGCATGTACATCAATTCCATCATGTTCGGATTATTCTTCTGCAGCATCGCTAACACCTTACCTAATTCATAACACACATCGTCACCGCGTTCATCCTGCACTTGGTCCAATGACTCTAAGCCCCCTAACAATTGCTGTGGCAGAGCAAAAACTCCGCGGTAGTCCACGTCGGACCCACTGTGAGATGTCCCATAGGCCTGTGACCCCGCAATGCTACGGAACAACAATAAATCATCACGCTTGACCCTCCTCAGATTGAGGCTCGCCACATCCGATATCCTAGCCGCCCGCCCCGTCCACCTACGTCGAATAGACGACACCTCGGGATAGCCACCCTCCTTCATCCTACTCAGATCGTCTGGTCGCTCTGATAGAATGTGCTTCCTCAAAAAACGATCAATCACCGGTATGGGATCAATCAAATCCTTTTCCCCTAGGCCAGATTTACGACTCAGTAAGTCGTCAACCGCCACTCGAACTTCTCCACTCAATAAACAAAGTAATTCTTCAAATGGCACAGGCGGATGAGTCCGGTAGCGAATCACCCATTCCGCACAAAGCGTCGTGCGTAATGCATACAGATAACTCTTAGCTGTCACCGATGCCTCCTTCAATTTTTTCTCTAAAATCTGGCGCGCGTGCCCACGATAGTGAGAGACCAAATTCCACTCGGCTAACACCTTGTGAGCTAAGCCTCGCCATTCATCAAGAAATCCATCCACCTCTGAATACACAATCGGCGAGTGCAACCACTCTATCAGAGCCCCATTACTCTTCTGTAACAAACCTAATGCCTTATCCACATTCCACCCGCCAGCATCCAGATCATTCTCAATCGGTAACTCAATCGTATCCCCCTCACCACCAAAGTCGGAAGCCTCCTTCTCTTGGTAGATGAAGCGAATGTCGTAATCACTGTCGGGAGATGCAAATCCCCACGCACGACTTCCCGACTCACAGGCGTACAATACCTGAACACCATGCTCGCGCTCAACCTCTTCCAAAAATACTCTTATCTCCTCTCTGCGTTCCCCAGACACAGACAAATCTACAAAGCTCATTATTTTATTGCTTCTCTTTTAACCAATCCCCCATGCACTCATCACGCTCTAGATACCACTTGAGTGCATACAAACTATCTGCCCACCCACTCCGGTAACTCCAAACATTTCCATGCGAATGCCCTAGTAAAGTCGCATGCTTGAACTTCACTTTCACACGCCCATCCCCCATTGGCTCAATTTCCCAGCTCACGCGCGATTTCTCAGTGCCCCCATACCAGTCAATCACTAACAGCTTGTCTTTCTCTAGTTCCAAAACCTTCATCGGCCCATCTTCTATCTCTCCCTCAGGAGTCCCCAAGGGATACCAACCGTAACTGTAAACTCCCCCCACCTTTCCCTCAATCTTACCCTCTTTCATACACAATCCAGCATTCCACTTCTTGACCAAGGCCTCTTGCGTCAATGCCTCAAAAACCTTCTTCGCTGGAGCTTTAATCTCTACTTCTAAACGTACCAAATGATCATTGTTAGCACGTAGTACACGCACGCCCTTCGTTCCACCTAATAACTGCGACTTGAGGTCCTGCAAACTATGCCGCCAACTCTGGCCAATAAAATAAAAATAATGATCAGGGTACTTCAAGGCCTCCACCGATTCGGGCGCCCCCTCAGCATCCACTGCCATCTGCAAAGTCAGACGAGTCTTTCCCTTTTCAGGTTCTAAAACGACCTCAACCTCACTCGGCCACCCCTCCACATACCACTGCAGCTTCAGCCTCTCATTCTCCTTGAACGAAACCACACGATGACGCCCAGAAAGGTAAGGTAACTTGCTGCTCACAACAAAATCTCCTCCAGCCTCAAGCTCTACCCGCATGTGTTCCATCCAGGCATGCTCCCTCCCCACTATTGCTCCCCAACATTTCTCAACCTCCGCATCCAGCAGGACACTCACTTCATAGTTTTTCTCAGCATGGCTCATAGGACAAAGATAAATAAATACACACCACAGTACCCCCAACAATCTCATCATGCTCATACCACTAACAACTTCTCCCAGCCAAGTCCACCACTCCTATCCACCAATTTTCCCACATAAAAAAGATAGAATGAGAAGAGAGGTGAGGCCGCGCCATGGTTGCTGGTAAGCTCATGGCTTATGAAAAAAAAACAAAGCAAGCAACGATTGTCGGCGTCGACCTCAGTGATAAGAAACATCAAATCTGCGTACTCGAC
>NZ_JBHUJB010000053.1:0-6326 GCF_042683245.1 Rubritalea tangerina | reverse complement strand
AGCCTATCCGACTTTTCCTGACTACTTTAAAACACCGAAAAACCGCTTAAGTCCGTGCCATTCGTGACAGACCCTCAGCACATAATATAAGAGCACATTCCGCTCGCTTTACCATCCGCTGGTTCACTGGAGGTTCCCCAGCGGACCTGGCCCTAGAATACGGAACTAGCAGCGCCTTTGGTTCCTCAGAACAAATAGCCGTAGGTGTGTCCCCTAGAGCCAATGGTTATACGACCTATCATACCCTAGAAAATCTTCTCCCTGATACCACCTATTACCTCAGAGCTAAGGCCTCAAGCGCCCTAGGAACGACTGTCGGTGGGGTTGTCACATTCAAAACTACCCAGATAGCCCAACCTTTCAACATCACGGCCACAGATGTTGTGACGAACTCAGCCTACCTCAGAGGACAAATTCAAGACGAAGCCGCAGGTCAAACCGTACGTTTTGAATGGGGGCTCGACACCTCCTATGGAAGCAGCGGAAACGCCTATGCCAGCGGTCGCATTTATAGCACCTATGTCAGTGGCCTTCTTCCCTCTACAACATACCACTACCGTATGATCACTACCGGTGATGGCATCACCCAGTACAGTGAAGACTTCACCTTTACCACGGCTCCCTCCCCAACCCCACCTGAGCTCTCAGAGCATTTCTCTGTCTACAGGATTACCGCCTTCGGGGCTACCCTCTGGATCGATACTGTCAGTGCCCCATCCAATATTGTCTTCGAATACGGAACCTCAGAAAGCCTCGGCCAATCACTCGGATACAAGGCTCCTGTCACCAATAACCTATTCTACAAAAGTGTCACAGTCGATCTTACCGACCTCCAACCAGACACAACATACTTCTACCGGGTCAAAGCCACAAATAACCAAGGCACAACAACCAGCTCAATAAAGTCGTTCAAGACCCTCATTCCTCCAGCAATCATTGCTAAAGAGGCTGAAGAGATACTAGGCAAATCCGCAACGCTCATGGGAGAAATCGACCCTAACAAGCATCTCCTCGAGACGAGCTTCGAATACGGACTCACTGAAGCCCTCGGCAGTTCAGTAGATACCTCCACCCCCATTGTTGATGGAGAGAATAGCAAAGACATCGCAGTCGCTCTCTCAGACTTACAGCCAAATACCACCTATCACTATAGAGTCGCAGCAATTGACGTTAGAGGCCGTAAACACGCTGGGCCTATCAGAACCGTCACAACCATGGAGCTCATCAAAGCGTGGCGACAACTCCACTATGGTACCACTGAGAACACTGGCGATGCTGCTGACTTGGCTAGCCCCTATGGAGATGGTGTTCCGAACCTCATCAAGTATGCTCTCGGCCTAGCCCCACAAGACCGGATGACTCCTCTCGACCCTCGCATCAAACAAGGTGATCCTGCTAAATTGGGCATCACTTTCACCAGAGATCCTCTCAAGCGAGACCTCATCTATATTGTTGAAGCCAGTAGCACGCTCACCGAACCTTGGGAAGTCATCGCCACCAGCTCTCATGGAGCTTCGACATCAGGCTCAGGTGATATCTCAGAAACGATAAACCCCGACAGCAATATTTCAGTCGAAGTCAAAGACTCCCAAGCGATACAAAACAACAATAAGCGCTTCATGCGCCTCAGGGTCGAGCGCAGTAATTAAATAGAGTTCCCATCCCCCCCCTAGCCCACTTAGTAAGGCTCTCAACACGCCCTCCTCTGTAGCCTGTAAGAGAGAAGTCAAGTCGCCGCCCTAGACGAGATCTTTCCCCTAATGGGGCAGAACATGACTCACCTACATCTTTGGCCTCTTAAAAAGTAAGAGAAGCTGGGAACTACTGTGGCTTTTCACTGAGCTCACAAGATTCCAGCCATCCGCTCCCATCTCATTCGCCCTCGCTGTAATAGCCTCGGCCTCTCTGTCATTGCCCGAACTATACGGGACGTGTACAGCCTTGTATTCCCACACCACCTTGCGCGTTTGCTTCGCTCTCCGCTCTCTAGCAGCCTCTTTCGTCTGCTGCGATCCCTCAACCGCAGGCTTCTCTGCATTTTGCGCGTAAACGACAGGTGTCAACAAAACTGCTGAGACACAGAACAACGGGAGTTTGAGTAGTGGTTTCATGTTTTAAGGAGGTAAATATGAGGAGTTGAAACAATTTATAACAAATTGATGAATAGTTAGATCTAACCATTCCCCTACTCATTCTGTCAATCTATTTCGATGACTCCCCCCAGCCCCAAGCCTAGAACAAAAACCTCCTCCAGCAGCCGTACGAGCCACATCGCCTCATAGGCCTGCCGAGCCTAGCGTCTGCGACGGAGTAATGTAACCACCCCACCGAATCCAAGAAGCAGAGTGGTAGTGGGCTCAGGTACCGTTACCACGGAGATGGCACTGAAACCGCTTCCACCATTCGCAGGAGCGTACGCGATCGCTGCACCAGCCAAACCTTCAATTGCTGCCTCAAATGCCGCTGCACCTGCATAAGAAACAGTCGATGAAGTACCCTCGATCGTTACCGCAGCATTGCCACTGGCATCCGTGTTCACTACGAGCACCATGCTGGGATTAGGTCCAGTGAAGAGGTTCGCCTGTGTGCCTGAGAGTACAGCCCCAGAGCTAACAGTAAACAAGCCCGAGAGGTCAGTGTAAGTATACGTATCTGGTGTGCCCAAAAGCTGCCACGTAATATCTGCAGCACCCCAAGATGTCCCACCAGTGACTCCTGTGTCAGTCCCCGTGGCATACAGCGTTTTGGCCACTGGATTTAAATGGAGAGTCAATGCAGCATCTGCAGCTCCGGTAAAAGCGCCTAGAGCCACCAGTGTCGTCGTTAGGCCTAGGCCCTTCTTCTTGGACTCGGATCTCAATACTTCTAACTTTTGGGGGCGCACTTTCTTCATATTTAATTGCTGCTGATTTCTGAGACAGCTCATAAAGCCAATCGACAAAAATGACAACAAACAATCTCCCCCTCCCATCAAACACACTAACTGAGAGCGAGATACCCCCCACAAACTACCGAAAAAATAGCTTTAGGCATTCCCCTTTTTACGCGCTTCATACGCCTTGCGCTCCTTCTTCGTCATCAGGTCGCAACCACAGGATCCACAACACGAATACCGCTTCAGAGCGACGTATCCACGCCAAACGGCGAATAAAACCAGCAGAACGATGGAAGAAGCGATGAGAATAGTTTGAGGATCCATAATCAAATAAGTAGTGTAGCTAAGGTGAGTAGGCCCCCATAGTAACGCCATTCCCCTCAGATGCAAATTTTGAGAACAACGAATCACCCCCCATCGATAAAACACCAAGCTTATCTCCCGCACCCGCGAGACCCAGCGGAGGCGATGCCTTATTCCTCCCTCAAGGTCCATCAGTTGGCCTCATAGATCTTCACGACTCACTCAAAGCTTTAAATCTATCAATCTCGGGGAAAAGCACACCCTCTTGACTGACCTCACACATTGATTTAATCGCCGCGCTAGTATGAAAGCTAAATTCTCTCCATCCCATCAGCGACAGACACTTCTCACTCTCACTCTTGTATCACTGACAACGGTAACATGTCTACAGGCTGTAACACCATTCTACACACTAGATTTCGAGGAGGGTGACGAAAGTGGTTACCAACTATTTGACGATGCTAATCTCACAATAGCTAAGGACCACATCACAGGCGTGCATGATAGAATTGTCAGAACTTCAGCTACAGCCGACGGATATTTCGATTTAACCCCTACTGGCAACAACAGCCATTTCATTGCCCTTGAAGATTTGGATGCCAACGATGTCCAATATTCTTCTGGAGAAGGCTTCCTTTCCATCACAGACATAGATATCAGCGGAGCTGTTGGAATAACCTAGCCTTTGATGTCGCGTTCTCTAATGGTATTCTTGGCCGCTATGATGCAAACCGTACTTTAGAGCTGGATTACCAAATTGATGGAGGAGGCTACCAAACAGCCATCCGCTTTCTAGGACGCCAAGAAGTGGGTAACTCACTCTTCATGGGACGTGATAGTAACCTAAACGGCTTCCTAGATGGCGATGAAACCCTTGATAACAACTTGTTCGACCAAGCCTTCCAAACAGTGAATAAAGATATCGCAGAAGCTGGAGCGACTATGGACATCCGCGTACGCTTTCTCAGTAACGGCTCACACGAAGAAATGAACTTCGACAACATTACGGTGAGTGCTGTTACTATGGTTCCTGAGCCAAGCACCGTTTCGTCACTTGGCTTAGCCGCTACATTTATGCTACTCCGCCGCCGGCGTAAGGCATAAAATAGAGCGGACGGAAATACATAACCGCCTCCCAAAGCAAATAAGGCGATCCATCCAATGGTCGCCTTTCTTTAGTTCCAAGGACAAACTCTATCTCGCCAAATCCCACTTCACAGACCACAGATAGAAAGTATCCAATACAAACACCGCGATGATGAGTGCTGAAACTACACTCATTGCGATAGAAACCTAATAATTACCTCCCTTCACGGCAAGACACCAAGATAAATCAGTCAATGAAGGAATGTTATAGATACTTTTATCGAGTCCCCTCTGGATCCGGATAGAAATTAGGCTGTACGATGTAATAAGCGCTTTCCCATTTAGGCCACTTATAATTTCCTCCTGAGGAAGCAAATGTAGACCCAAACTCTAACCTCATCTCTACCGTATCTCGATGCATAAATTGCTCGTATGAGTCTGAGATATCGGTCCACACATCCAGATCGGTTGATCTAAACACCTTAAAATTAATTCCAGGTATCGTTGTATCAATGTCGGTAACAGTACCATGGAAAATATATAAGGGATGTGGACTCCATTGTGTGAAACGAATTGGAGAGAGGTTGATACAGTGTGAATATTCACTCGATGTCAGCTGATGAATATCGCCCGACAATAGAACCTGTGCATTATCCTTGTAGTATGAAATCTGAATACTACTAGATTCATATTTATTCAAATCAGCTAAACGAGGTATGGAAATTGATTGTGGATAGGCTGAGTTGTTGTCAACCATTGTGATTGAAAGCTCCATTTCCTTTCCGCTTAGCTTCTCTTTCAAACCACCGATGGCGCGATCACTTTCATCGAGCTCCATCAATTTCATTTGCAGCTTAAAGAGAGTTCCGATCTCAGTCCAAATGTGGTTCCTGGCAAGCTGGTTAATACCAGGGAGAGCATAGGTTTCATCACCTATTTCTACAAATGATGCTACGATAGCATTCATATAGTACCCCTCTTGTTCTATTGGGTCATGTTCTCCACCGGAGATAGATGTGTCGTAAATCGCAGTTATCGTAAAAGGGTCTCCTTCGTATTTATTTTCTGGATCATTTTGAACAGTATCAATAGTGCCCGATGCCTCGAGCACAATGTACTCGGCACGCACTAAGGTGCTACAGAGAAGACTTAGAAATAGCAAAACACGCAACATGCTGAACTCCTAAGAGGTCACCGAAATAAAGCAATAGGTGAGATCAAAAACCTCATGCATTTGAGTCACCACACGCCGCCCAAGCAGGCTGACTTGATGGCTTATTCCCCCTTCAGCTTCGCGACTTCTAACTTAAGTTTTTCAAGCTCTAGTTCTTTGATGGAGTCGTCTATTTTCTGCACGCCGTTCTGCCATTTTGAAAAGCCGTAGAGTGAAGTACCTGTGCCCAACATCGTAATCACCACTAGGATCCATTTAAATCCCTTCCGATCTTCACCAATCACTTCAATTTGCCTCAGAGCAGACGCCACCACCGGTGAGTCGTTGGCGTTCGCAAAGTCGGGGTCTCGCTGGTGCACCGCTTCCACATCTTTGGCCATTTGGTGGATGCGCGCATTGTTCATTCGGTTCAGTTGAATCGATCCAATGATGCAGAGACCATTATAGTCAGGTCAGAGATCGCATCAAACCTATACACAGTATCCGGTACACTCTGGATCATTTAAGCCCTTGGCATTACCGGCCAGGTGGTAGTTAAGACCTAAAAAGTATCAATATTTCGTCATTCTGTAACCATATTTTACAGTACTTTGGGGTAATAGAGCTGCATGGTAGATTAAACCTAACAAATATAATACGGTAACTTAAAAAAATTGTTCCTACACTCCCCTAAATTGAGTAGAGGTTCGTCATATGAACAGCATTGCTACAGTGTCGGGTGTGCCTATCACCACCGTTTTCTCTCAATATTGCAACAATAAATACACTATCAACAGAACCTACCAAAGAAAGCTGGTATGGAGTGTTGAAGAAAAAGCTAAATTGAGCTTCCCCAAAATCCTAGGCAGGGGGTGTCCTAATTCATTAATATGAACCAAGGACAAACCA
>NZ_JBHUJB010000052.1:0-766 GCF_042683245.1 Rubritalea tangerina | reverse complement strand
CATGTGTACGCAGTCAGTGACGACTCAGGAGACATCCTCGAACACTATCGCTATAATGCCTTTGGAGAAGTCGAGATTTATAACACCTCAGGTAACGAATTAGCAACGAGTGCTATCGATAACAAAGTGACTTGGAATAGTCGTCGTTATGACAGCGATACCAAGCTTCATTATTACAAATATAGACATTATAACCCAACATTAGGTAGATGGCTATCCAGAGATCCGATTGAGGAGCGAGGTGGGATTAACTTGTATGGGTTTGTTGGGAATGGTTCAATTTCTAGGTTTGACATGCTAGGGCTGTTTTTTTGGGGAGGTGAGTGTAAGGGTCGCCTTGACTTTGGATATTTCGAAAATGTTGAGGTAAACTATTATTTAACACTAAATAATCCTGACAATGAGAAATATTCTATATATCTAGGGTGGGGTGATGTTGTAGATATTCTTCCTGGGTTTTCTGATGACCTCGTAGAATTATTAGCGAAAAATTGGGCTAATGTTGGAGGTGGCTTAAATGCAATGCATAGAACATATTTTCTCTCAGTAGATGATGTAGAGTGTGATTGTTCGCGTTGTTGTGAAAATGATAATTTCGACTTCAGCGCTGGTTTTGTTGCTACCTTTAATGATGGAGAAGGCATTGATCCATACGATCCTCCTACCGCAGAAGAGATTGCTTCCGTTTTGGAGGACGCGACCCAAAGGCATTATAGCGATAGTGTTCGAGGATGTCTCCTGAGTCGTCACTGACTGCGTACACATG